>JAQUBO010000001.1 GCA_028686735.1 Bacteroidales bacterium | reverse complement strand
TATTCTTACCCCGAGTATCTTTACGAGCAAACAAAAAACAAAAAGCGAATTGTAGTTGGCGGTAGTCATGGGAAAACAACTATTACATCAATGATAATGCATGTTTTAAAAAGTACAGGTATTAATTTCGACTACATGGTTGGAGCAAATATCAAGGGTTTTGAAACAATGGTACAGCTTGAAGAAGATAACAAAATTGCAGTACTCGAAGGAGATGAGTATTTATCATCTCCTATTGATCTTACGCCAAAATTTCATTGGTATAAGCCAGATATTGCAATTTTAACTGGTATCGCATGGGATCATATTAACGTTTTTCCGACCTTTGAAAACTATGTCAGTCAATTTGAGATTTTTATAAATACAATAAAAGATAACGGGAAGCTTTTTTGGTTCGAGGAAGACGAAGATCTAAAAAGAATCGCTAATAAAAACACTAAAATCAAATCGAGTTCATACAATAAGTATGAATATTTTACTGATGAAAATTCGCAAGTTTGTGTAAAATTTGAGAATAAAATTTACAAAATGAGTGTTTTTGGTGATCATAATATGCAAAATGTTAACGCTGCACGTTTGGCATGTATTGAGGCTGGCGTAAAAGAAACACTGTTTTGGGAAACTATTCAAAGTTTCGAGGGTGCAGCAAAAAGATTGCAGTTAGTGAAAGAAACCGATAATACCTCTTTTTATATTGATTTTGCACATGCACCGTCAAAGCTAAAAGCAACAATTAATGCTTTAAAGCAAAAATACCCACAACGGACACTTATAGCCTGCATCGAATTACACACATTTTCGAGTCTGCAAAAAAACTTTATCCCGCAATATGAAAATTGCATGGCAAATGCTGATATTGCTATTGTATATTATAGTCACGAAGTCATTAAGCATAAAAAATTGCCCGAAATAGATGAGCATTTTGTACAAAAATCCTTTGGTAAGGAGACAGTCGTTTTTACCGATACTAAAAAGCTCAAAAACTTTCTTGTAGAGCAAAATTTTAGTAATACAAATCTTTTAATGATGAGTAGTGGCAATTTTAATGGAATAGATTTTGTTAAGTTTGCCGAAGAATTGATAACTAATTAAGTTTCCTAATCTAAAAAAATGAAAAAATATCTTTCAATAATTGTTTTAACACTATTTTTAGGCTTAGCATCTTGTTCGGTACAAAATGTTGTTATAAGTAATCCAAGTGGTGTCGAAGCCGAGGAGTTAAATTTAAAAGCCATAAAATTAAAGGTTTTTATACCTATTGAAAATCCAAATAATTTTTCTTTTAAAATTAAAAATGCAAATTTAGATTTGTTAGTGAATGGCAGAGATGTTGGAAAAATCAAAAAACTTGATAAGGTAAAAATTCCTGCAAACTCAAAAGATATATATCCAGTTTCATTTGAGATAAGTCCAAAAGAAGCTTTAACAAATGTTTTATATCTTGTTGGCGAACTAAAAGGACGTAAGCCTGGGCTCGAAATTAAAGGCACAGTTACCGTTGCAAAATTTGGCGTTTTTAAACGAATAAAAGTAAACCATAAACAAGATATTGGCAGATTTTAAGCGTAAATATTATTCTTACCACTATTATCTACTAATCCCGTATCACAGGTAATAATTTGGTGTAAGAGTAGTTAGTTGAGAATAATAACACAAAAAAGCTCTCAATTTCTTGAAAGCTTTTTTTCTGTGGTCCCACTAGGGCATGATCCTAGGACCCCCTGATTATGAGTCAGGTGCTCTAACCAACTGAGCTATGAGACCCATTGTTTAAAAAACAAGACTGCAAAAATATATATTTATTTTAAATATTCAAAATAAATATTTTGTTTTATGTTTTTATATTCAATTTTTCAGCTAATTCTTTTAATGAAGTTTCGGCTTTTATTTTATCGCGAAATTTTTTAAGTGCCAAAATTGGCACCCCTTTTTCGTCTATAAGCATTATCCTATAGTCTTTAACTGTTTGGTTTTGAGTTTCGTTAGCCTGGAGGCTAGCTTTGTGCTTACTGGGAGTTTTATGAATTGTTAAACTCATCTCGGGTTTAATATCTGTCCAATAACCAATTTTTAATAAGCCAAAAATATTATTTGAGAATTTGACACGTTTGTTTGAAAAATCTATTTGTGTGTTTGTACTTGAAAAAGCTAAAAAGCAACCGACAATCACGCTTGTTAATCCAATCCAATTGTAAAAACATGAGTAAATGCCAAGTAGAAGAATTACTATTCCTGCGAAAACTCCAATTGGTCCAAATGTATTGTCAATCTTATTGTTAACTACCATAATGTTTTATTTTTTGTAAATATAGAGTATTTTTTATTTGCAGTAAAATAATTATTACTAATTAGTGTAACACAGAAATAAGCGTAGCGATTCACGAATACCCATAAAGTGTATAAATATTTATGAGTAATTTGACGTTTTAGCTACGCTGAGCTCGTAAACTCGGTTCTTGCAAAGACTAATTAGATAATTAAATAAAACCTTTACTCACAAGTTATTGGCTTTCGAGTAAGTCGAAAACCAGACTGTGACAAAAGCCAGACTGTGCGAGTAATTGAAAGCTATATTATGATTGAAGTATGTAGATTTTTAAAGTTTATGTATATCAAAAGACTGCATAGTGTTTGTATTAGTGTTGGTTTGTATAAAGTGAACTGTCTTAATCAGGACAATTGAACAAAAATGATATTTTTGTTAAAGTATTTAATTAGAATGTAGCATGAAAAAGTATTTGGTCATATTTGTTCTCTTGTGTCTGGTAATTAACATATATTCACAAAACAAACTTCCATATCCTATTATATTTGTTCATGGATTAGCTGGTAGTGAAAATACTTTTGGTGAAACATTAGAGTATCTACGCGATCATGATAATCTTGGCGAAATAAATGTGTTTGATATTGTTTTAAATGCTGATGATAATACTGAAATTGCATTGATGTCAGAAGATGTTAAATGGGAAAATTTTATTTATGATGATACAGAAATAAAACTAGGACGTAGGAATTTTGTTAGCAGTATTGACGATTATGTGCATGAATGGACAGACTCAAATCTTTTTGCTTTAAATTTTAAGGAAGAAAACATTGAAGGTGCTAATGGTTTTTTTGGTGATTATTTTGATCAAAGTAATGAGTCTGCAATTTTTAAGCAGGGATATGCACTAAATAAAATGATACAGGAAGTGCTTAATTATACTGGTGCTGAAAAAGTTATTTTAGTAGGGCATTCAATGGGAGGTTTGTGCATACGCGAATACCTTCAACGGACAGATGAAAATAATGTTCATGTAAACTGGATTGATCCTACTACTGAAGATGGACATAAAGTTGCTCGTGTTATTACTGTTGGAACACCACATCTTGGGTCTAATACTTCTCCTGACCCCACCAAATCTTCAACTCCAAATGCAATGGGTACTACCGAGGCAAACAGAGATTTGCTTTATGAATATGATAATTATACTTTCTGCGAAGGGTATCCACAAGGTATTTACTTGTTTGGAGGGAACGAGAATTGTATTAAAGGTGAAGGTGGTCTTTTGGGGAATAGTACCTTTAAAAATGTAGATGTTAATTGTAACGGTAGCGAAACAGACGACATTATTGGTATAAATGAAAGTCCTGAAAGTTTTTCATATAATCCTGATATGCCATTACCTGAAAACATAAAATACACTTATGTAACATCTATTTGGATTGGCTGGGATGTTGGGCTAGTTGGTGATGGTGCTGTAGCAATTGATAGACAATGGCTTTACGATGAGAACTACAATCCCGTTCCCTTTGGGATTACTGACACAATACTTACAAACCAGTTTCACACAAGCGTGCCAAAAGAGCCATCTACCGTAATACGAGGTATGGATGAGCCTAATACATTTTCGTTAGCTTACGGATTAAAATTAAATCAGGAAACTATTGGATACGTTACCTACCAACAAGACTGGGATAGCATAGACGAAGATATATTTAAATTGCATTGTGAAGAAAATAATACAATTGCTTTTGTTTACAATGGCGAAGACTCCGGTGTTAACACAATTGAATTTTATGATTTTAATGAGAATCTATTATTATCTAAAGATATTACTAGTATTGTAGATACGACATTTGTTAATATTCCTGAAACTGACAATGAAATATATGTAAAACTTATTGGCAATGCGACTTCAACAAGTTGGGAAAATCCTTACAAAATTTATTCATATCCTGTTGATATTACTGAGAATTTAGTAAACAATTATATTACCGCAAGCATTTTTCCAAATCCATCAAGTGGGATGGTTACAATTCAGTTGTCTGATAAACGCTTATGCAAATTGAGTATTTACAATAATAATTCTACCAAAGTTTTTGAGACAGAAGTAAATCAAAATAAAGAATTTGACTTTAGTTTTCTGCCAAATGGTATATATACAATCAAACTAGATATTGATAACGAATCTATCACCAAAAAATTAGTAATAATCAATTAGTTAGCAACTAAGCTTATTGTTTTCTATTTTCTTTTTGATGGCTCTAATCATATCATCCGACATTGTTTCGAGATTATATTGAGGTTTCCAGCCCCATTCTTGTCGAGCGGCGCTATCATCCACAGATATTGGCCAGGAATTGGCAATTTCTTGTCGATAATCTGGTTTATACTCAATTTCAAAACCTGGAACTCGTTTCGCAACGGCGTCTGCCAATTCTTTGACTGAGAAACTCATCGCTCCAACATTAAAATCACCATGATGCTTTAATTTTGAGAAATCTGCTTGCATAAGATCAGTTGTGGCTTTAAGACAATCGGGCATATACATCATTGGCAAACGTGTGTCTTCGTTAACAAAGCAGGTATATTTACCTTTTTGAATTGCATCAAAATATATTGCCACTGCATAATCAGTAGTTCCGCCACCAGGCATTGTTTCATGACTGACTATGCCAGGGTATCTTAATCCTCTAACATCAAGTCCATATTTTTGCACGTAATAATCTGCTAATAGCTCTCCGCTAACTTTAGTAATACCATACATAGTTGTTGGTCTCAAAACTGTTTCTTGCGGAGTGTTTTCGCGAGGAGTAGAAGGACCAAAAGCTGCGATTGAACTTGGAGTTAAAACCTGCTTTAATTTTAGTTCACGTGCTACCTCCATAACATTTATAAAACCATTAATGTTTACGTCCCACGCACGCATAGGGTAACACTCACCTACAGCAGATAAAACTGCTGCGAAATTTACAATTGCATCAATTTTATGCTTTTTAACGATGTCTGCCAAACGCTTAGCATCAGTGATGTTGAGTTGTTCGTATAATCCAGTTTCGGTAAGGATAGGACAAACTTCATCCTTTAAATCTGCTGAAACGATGTTATCATTTCCGTAAATACCTCTAAGCTTAACAACTAGTTCCGAGCCAATTTGTCCCCCAGCACCAATTACTAGTATTCTTTTTATATCTGTCATGGATTTAAAATTTTATTATGCACAAATCTAAGATTTTTCGCAAAACTAAAAAAAAATATTTATCATGTTATAAAGCTAGTTAAAATAATTAAGTTTTGTATTCTGAGAATTAATGTATTATATTTGACCAAACGTTTAGTCAATAGGTTTGAATTATGTGTCCACGAACAGCAAAGCAATTTGAGAATATACGAGCCGATAAAAGGAAACAAATTATTGATGCTGCTCTTGTATTGTTTGCGAACAAAGGGTATCATGCTACATCAATAAGTATGATTGCTAAGCGAGCTGGAATCTCAAAAGGTTTGATGTACAATTATTTTGAGAGTAAAGAGGCTCTATTATATGTTATTACAGATGAGATAACGACAAATATAATGGATATGATGAACCCAGATCATGATGATGAGATTACAAGTCTGGAAATGAGAGATTTTTTTACATTATTATTTGAGTCGCTTAAAGAACAGGCTGAACAATGGAAATTATTTTATCAAATATCTATGCAAAAGGATGTTTTGGATTATTTGGCTCAGCAAAATCAAAGTGAAAAAGCTATTAAAAGTAAGCAATTAATTTATAAATACTTTGCCGAAAGATTTGAAAATCCAGAAGTAGAGATGGTTTTGTTTTTTTCTTTATTTAAAGGATTTTCGATGCAATATGTTTTTGAGCCTAAGCTTTTTAGTGAAGAGATTATTGCAGGTTTTAAAGCAAAATTAATTAAGATAATTGTAAAAGAAAAAAGCCCATAACTTGTATTATTGCCTGTGGGTTGTTTATGTATTAAGTTTTGCTGCAATGCTTTTTACAACTTGCATACCATCTATTGCAGAACTCACAATACCTCCAGTATATCCAGCTCCTTCGCCGCAAGGGTAAAGTCCTTTAAGACTAACGCTTTCGAGAGTTTCTTTGTCTCTGATAATTTGAATAGGGCTGCTTACTCTGGATTCTACCCCAACAATAATAGCTTCGTTTGTAACAAATCCTTTCATTCGTTTATCAAATTCCTTAAAAGCTATTTTTAGTTTTGAACTGATTATTTCAGGTAGCCAAAAATGTACAGGACTATTTATCAATCCTGGGTAATATGAGTTTTTGGGAAGCCCATGAGATATTCTGCCTTTTACAAAATCGCTAAGTCTTTGTGCAGGTGCTCGTAATCCAGATGCACTATTTTGATATGTCATCTGTTCAAGAGTCTTTTGAAATTCTAAACCAGATAGTTTTTTGTTTTCTGAATAGTTTGCAAAATCTTCAGGACGTAATTCTACAACTATTCCAGAGTTTGCATACGGCGAATTTCTTGATGATTCAGATGTCCCATTAACAACTATTTGGTTTGCATTTGTCGAAGCATTTACTATGGTTCCTCCTGGACACATGCAAAAAGAGTTTACGTATCGTTTTTCTATTTGTGTAGCTAGATTGTAAGTTGCAGCAGGTAAAAAATCGCCTCTTTCTTTCCGTTTATATTGGATACTGTCAATTAATACTTGCGGATGTTCAATTCTAACACCCATTGCAAAACTTTTTTCTTGAAAGCTAACATTTCGATTCTGTAAGATTTCATAAATATCTCTTGCCGATTGTCCTGTTGCAAGTATTACATTATTTGTAATAAATTCTTTTCCATTTTCACAAATAAGTGATTTTATTGAATTATTTTTTACTATAAAATCAACAATTTTAGTATTAAAATGTACCTCTCCGCCACAATCAATAATTTTTGCTCTAATATTTTTCATTATTGCAGGCAGTTTATCTCCTCCAATATGCGGATTAGCATCGATAATAATATTGTTTGGAGCCCCAAAGTAGCTCAGGAGTTGTAATACTTTTAAGTTATCGCCTCGTTTTTTATTTCGGACATATAATTTTCCGTCAGAATATGTGCCTGCTCCACCTTCTCCAAATGCATAATTGGATTCTGGGTTTAGGAATTGTTCATCGTTTATTAAAGCGATATCTTGTTTTCTTTCATCAATTGTTTTTCCACGCTCAATTACAATTGGTTTTATCCCTTTTTGCAAGCAATTTAGAGCAGCAAAATATCCTGCTGGTCCTGCACCAACAATAATAACTTGATGTGAATTGTTAACATTTTTAAAATCGAATTCTACTTTTTCGTCTGAAAACTCTTCTCCTTCAAAGATAATTTCTAGTCTAAGATTATATTTTACAGATTTTCGTGCATCAATAGACCGTCTAAGAACTCTATAATCTTTGATATCCTCGATTTGAACATTAAGTTTTTCAGCAATTGCTGTTAAAATATACTTTTTATTAAAGCTTTGTTCTGGCGAAAAAATAAAGTCAAGTTTTTTGTTCATATAATTACTCCCACCATTTAATTTTATCTAATTTGCCACCCTCAAAATGGAATGACAAAATTAACATGTGAGAATTGAGTCTTTTAAAATATTGACTAAATTGAGTGTCGTCATACGCAATTATATTAAATGCCCCCCATGATGCTTTAAGTTCAATTCCGAACATAAAATATTCAAGAAAGAAATCAGTACCAACGCCTATTTCATAATATGCATCAAATCTTCGTAGTCGTATTTTTGGTCTATCTTCAGGTTTTATCTTTTTTTGTGAGGCAAGATCAATGCGAGCGTTCACGCCTCCTATTAAAAACGGACGCCAGTTGTTTATTCGATGTGCTCGATATTTTAGCATCACTGGGAAATCGAGGAAAGTTGACTCTATCATCATTGTATGCCGACGATATTCTCCTTTTTTTACATACTTATAATTTAGGTCTCGTTGTCCAAAAGTTAATCCAGGTAAAAATCGTAAATCTAAGTAATTTGTTAATCTTAAATTTGAAATCATATTTATGTTAAAGCCTACAAATCTGCCAATCTCAACGGCATAAATCGAATCAAAACCCGTATAAAAATTATCGGCTGGTCTTATTACAAAATCCATTGTGTTTAATCCAAGCGAATAGCCAAAATGAGCAAGCTGGTTGTCCAATTTTGGTAAATTCATGGGTGTTTGTTTTTGACCAATGGAAGATGCTATAAATCCAAACAAAAAAATCGATATAAATATTCGTGTTTTCAATTTTATAATTATAATTTTGTACAAATATATAACTGTGAATTGAAAAAAATAGTATAATTGGAAGATAATTTAAAAAATAAATATTTTTCTTTTGTAATTCAAAATAAGTTTTCTACATTTGCAGTCCGAAATTTTTGATTATAATACATATAAAATAAATAGTATAACAATGTACGCAATAGTAGAAATAGCAGGACAACAATTTAAAGTCGAAAAAGGGAACAAGATTTTTGTTAATCGTTTACAAGACGAAGAGGGTAGCGAATTAAAATTTGACAAAGTCCTTTTGATCGATAAAGATGATAAAGTTACAGTTGGCACTCCTTTGGTTGCAAAAGCTAATGTTTCAGCGAAAGTCTTGCAACATGTTAAGGGCGATACAGTAATGGTCTTTAAGAAGAAAAGAAGAAAAGGATACCAAACTTTGAACGGACATCGTCAAAAATACACAGAGATTGAAATTCAGGATATCAACGCATAATATAAAATTATTTAGAAATGGCACATAAGAAAGGAGCCGGTAGTTCGCGTAACGGTCGTGAATCCGAAAGTAAAAGATTAGGAGTTAAAATATATGGTGGGCAGGAAGCTATAGCTGGAAACATTATTGTTCGTCAGCGAGGTACAACGCATCATCCTGGTAAAAATGTTGGAATGGGTAAAGATCATACTCTTTTTGCATTGACAGACGGGATTGTTAAGTTTCAAAAGAAAAGAAATAATAGATCGTTTGTTTCTATATTATCCGAAATTGAAACTGTTATAGAAACTAAGCCAGTAGATAAAGCTAAAGCACCTAAAGTTGAAGAGTCTAAGGATGTACAAGTTGTACACGCCGAAACTAAAGAGGAAAAAGTTGAAGAAGCTAAACCAAAATCTACTGCTAAGAAAACAGAGGCGAAACCTACTGCTAAGAAAACAGAGACAAAACCTACTGCTAAGAAAACAGAGACAAAACCTGCTGCTAAGAAAACAGAAGCAAAACCTGCTGCTAAGAAAACAGAAGCAAAACCTGCTGCTAAGAAAACAGAAGCAAAACCTGCTGCTAAGAAAACAGAGGCAAAATCTACTACTGAAAAGCCAAAAGCAGCAAAAAAAGACGATAAAAAAGAAGAGTAAAATACTTTACGATATAAAAAAACTCTTGCCAGATTTAAGCAGGAGTTTTTTTATGTCGTTTTATAATTCAGAAATAATAATTTTTAATTATTTTAATTTGTCTTTATAGCTAAGTAATTCCATTTTTTCTCCGTCATAAACGGCATAAGTAAAGTTTATTAGCCAGTCGCCGAGGTTGATAAATGTGGTTTTTTTGCCAATAGAGATTTTTAGTGGGATATGACGATGTCCAAATACAAAATAATCTATGTGCTGTTTTTCTAAAACGGTTTTAGCATACTTTACTAAGCATTCGTCTTCTATATTTATTTTTGTTGGATATTTATGCGATTTTCGACTGGTAGCCGACCATGCTAATGCAATTCGAAATGATAATTCGGGGTGTACAAGTTTAAAGAGGAATTGGAAAAACTTTGAATTGAAAATCTTTTTTAGAAGATTATATTTTTTATCATAGGGGCCTAATCCATCGCCGTGTCCAATAAATAATAAGTCTTTTCCAAGATTGATAACTTCTGTACCACGTATAATCTCAGCTCCAGTAATTTTTGGCAGGTAGCCAAAAATCCACATATCATGATTACCTGTGTAATATTTAATTTTTATTCCTTTGTCTGACAGTTCTTTTAGTTTGGCAAGCAATCTTACAAAACCAGCAGGGACAACATGTTTGTATTCAAACCAGAAATCAAAGATATCTCCAACAAGGTTAATTTCAGCTGCATTTTGACTTATTTCATCAAGCCACTGCACCAGAAGAGTCTCACGTTGCTCAGATGTGTATTCTGAATCTATACCTAAGTGTGCATCCGAAATGTAATATCTTTTTTTACCTATCAAAATAATATATATCGTTTTTTTATGTCAATCAATAATTATATTTTTTCCAAAGATAATGTAAATCTTATTTTTTGCAGATAATTATTCGATATTATTGAGTTTTACAATGTTTTCTTGTAATTTGTTGATGTCATCAGTAAGAAATTGAATTGTTGATTTTGCATCAATTACAACATAAGCTGGCAATGATTTTAAAGCGTATATTTTTGTAACAGGACTTTCCCAGGATTTAAAATCGCATAAATTTATAAAACTTTCAAATTTATTTGATTTTATTGCATTAAGCCATTTTTCTTTATTTATGTCTAAGGAAATTAAAATTATTTTATAATTATAGGCTTTTTGGATGTCTTTTAGTTTTTTGATATTATTAACTGAAGTTTTATTTAATGATGACCAAAAAGCGATAATTATTTTTTCTCCGCTGTAATCACTAAGATACATTTTATTGCCTTTGTTATTTGTGAGTTCAAAACTGGGAGCTTTATTGCCTATAGAAATGTTTGCATTCTGACGGTTTAAATGTTGTATTTGTAATTTATGATTGTTTATTGCAGACTCAAGCATTGTAATATGAGGAAAACTAGTATTATTTTCTTTAAGTTTCTGCAAAACTAATTCATATATTTCGATATCATTTTCCAGTGTTAAAATAGGAGTTGTACCAATATATTGATAAAGTGCCATATAAATAACTGGTGAAGATTGGTTTTTTGAAATGAAATTTATTAAAAACTGTTTGTCCGTATCATAAAGATGTTGTGCTCTTATATTTGTTTTACGCATTAAGGAGTCCATATTATATTCAGGTATCATGGAGGCTTTTTGAATTTGAGTTTTTAAGTTATTTAACTTGTCGGTGCTTTCAATTAATCGGTGGTTCATTTCTTTTAAAAGCTGTGATTCGTCCGATCCTTTAACTTGATATGTTCTTGCTAGATTGGGATAACTGCCAGTAATTGTTATTTGATCATTATTTTTTAAATACAAATACATCATATTGTTATTATCAATCTTAATTCTTTGAAAACCCTTGGGACTGCTGTCGAGAGTAAACTCAAAATGTCCGTATTTATTTGTTTTTGTTATTAGTAATGTGTCGATTTTATTAGGCATAAGTGATTCTAAGACTATGTTTTTATTTGGGTATGAATCTATTTGTCCATTAATGGTAATACTGTTTTGTGAACCATACTGACAAGACACTGTTATACCTATTAATATATATGAGATTATAATTTTGATTATTTGTTGTCTGTATTGAATAATTATTGATTTCATTTTTTAAATTTGTAAAAAAATATGATTTGAAAATATATACAAATATAAACGAAAATATCCCAAAGAATTGTGTTAGTACAGTAGGTTTTTTTGATGGAGTACATTTAGGACATAGGTTTTTGATTAATAAATTACAAGAAACGGCTATCTCTAAAGGAACTGATGACTTAGTAATAAGTTTGTGGCCACACCCCTCGATTCATTTTGGACGCCCAATAAAACTTTTAAGCACATTTGATGAGAAATTACAACTATTAGAATCATTAGGTGTAAAAAATCTGTTAGTTTTAGAATTTAATGATAATCTTGCAAATACAGGAAGTCATAAATTCACAAATGAGCTTTTGATAAAAAAATTGTCCGTTTCTGAATTAATTATAGGATACAATAATTCTTTTGGAAAAAAAGCTGATACTGATTTTGATGATATTCAGACATATATTCCTGTTTCTTTTTTAAAAGAATTTACCCTTGAAAATCAAAAGAAAGTCAATTCTTCAATAATTCGTACGCTAATAGAAAAAGGTCAGATTGAAGATGCGAACAGTTTTTTAGGATATAATTATTCAATAGCTGGTGTGGTTGTTAGTGGTTATAAGATTGGTAGGACAATAGGTTTTCCAACTGCGAATATTGGTAATATTGAAGATTATAAACAAATCCCTTCAAATGGAGTTTATATATGTATTGCACAAGTGAATAATAATAATTTTCCAGCTATGTTGAATATCGGTACTCGGCCTAGTTTTGATGGAAAAGAATTAAGTGTAGAGTTTCATATTCCAAATTTTACCGATGATTTATATGGACAAGAAGTTAGAATAAGTTTTTTAAAAAAAATACGAAAGGAAATAAAGTTTGACAAACTTGATGATTTAATTGCACAATTGCATAAAGATAAAGAAGATACTTTAGAGTATTTTAAATAATTTTGCAAATTACTTAAAACTGATTATTTTTGCACAGATTTATAAATAAAAAAAAGACATATTAAATGGAAGAATTAATTAGTAACTTACCTTATAAAATAAAAGACATTAGTCTTGCAGACTGGGGACGTAGAGAAATGGAAATAGCAGAGAAGGAAATGCCTGGTCTAATGAGCATTCGTAATAAGTATTCTGCAGAGAAGCCACTTAAAGGAGCTCGAATAACTGGTTCATTACATATGACAATCCAAACCGCAGTATTAATAGAAACATTGGTTGAACTCGGTGCAGATGTTAGGTGGGCGAGTTGTAATATTTTCTCTACTCAAGATCATGCCGCTGCAGCAATTGCTAAAACTGGTGTTCCTGTATTTGCTTGGAAGGGCGAAACTATGGAGGAGTATTGGTGGTGTGCACTTCAGGCTTTATCTTTTCCCGATGGTAAAGGACCTCAACTAATTGTAGATGATGGTGGAGATGCGACATTATTAGTACATAAAGGATATTATGCAGAGAGAGATGCAGAGACTTTAAATGTTAAAGCAGAAAATCACGAAGAAAAAGTTATTTTAGAATTATTAAAAAAAGTTTTAGCTAAAGATAGTTCAAAATGGACTAGAGCAGTTGCTGAACTTAAAGGTGCTTCAGAGGAAACTACCACAGGAGTACATCGTCTTTACCAAATGATGGAAAAAGGCACTTTGCTTTTCCCTGCTATAAATGTTAATGATTCGGTAACAAAATCGAAATTTGATAATCTTTATGGTTGTCGCGAGTCTTTGGCTGATGGTATTAAACGTGCAACAGATGTGATGATTGCTGGTAAAGTTGTTGTTGTTCTTGGATATGGTGATGTTGGTAAAGGATCTGCAAAATCAATGGTAGGGTATGGTGCAAGAGTGATTGTTACTGAAATAGATCCAATTTGTGCCTTACAGGCGGCTATGGAAGGTTTTGAAGTTACAACAATTGAGGAGGCTCTTAAAGAGGGAAATATTTTTGTAACTACTACAGGTAACAAACATGTTATTACTCTTGAGCACATGAGTCAAATGAAAGACCAGGCCATTGTTTGTAATATAGGACACTTTGATAATGAAATTCAGGTTGATGCTCTTGATGAAGCTAAGGGTGTTGAAAAAATTAATATTAAACCTCAGGTTGACAAATATACTTTCCCAACAGGTAGATGTATTTATATGCTAGCACAGGGACGACTTGTAAACTTAGGTTGTGCTACAGGCCACCCATCTTTTGTGATGAGTAATTCTTTTTCAAACCAAACTCTTGCCCAATTAGATTTATGGCAACATGATTATGAAACTGGTGTTTTAAGATTATCAAAACAGCTTGACGAGGAGGTAGCAAGATTACACCTTGAGCAAATAGGTGTTAAACTTACAAAAATGACTAAAGAGCAATCTGATTATTTAGGTGTACCAATCAACGGTCCCTATAAGCCTGACCACTATCGCTACTAGTTAATCTCTATAGGAGTAAATATTTAATACAAAAAAACGGGTTTTATAAAGAACCCGTTTTTTTTATTGTGTTTTATTGATTATAGATGTATATAGCTTGGTTTTCTAAGTGAGTTTGGTAGCGTAAAACTGGGTATTTTGAAGGGCTATCTACAATTGAACCATCTAGAATAGAGAATTTTGACCCACAATTTTTACAAATAAGAAAAAAACCCGTTGAGTCAACATCTAAAACTGAATTTGTTTCATAAGGGTCGTTTGGGCAATTTCTTTCGTAAGCAAGATATTCGTCCGTAAACTGGCAATAGAGTATAATTCCTTTAACTCCTCCAGTTAGATACAGGAAATTTCCAGGTGTTTTTATGCTGACATATTCAGGTAAATCTGGATATACAATAAAGTTTACTGGAACATAAGGAATTCGATTCTCTTTGTTACATGACGGAAAAATACTTAATATTACAACGGATGTTAAAATAATTACTATCTTTGAGGCAATATTTTTCATTTTGATTTTAATTTAATTATGATTGCAAAATTAACTAAATTATTACAAATAATAACTTGTGTTGTATTTATTTTGATGCCAATAAGTGGTTTTTCGCAATCAAATCGTAGTATTGACAATGAAAAATATATGAAATCGCAACGCTCGAAGCGCATTAAACCAACACGCGAAGAGAGACGGATTATTAAAATAGAAGATGCGACAATAAAAGAGAAAAAGAAAAAAGATAAAAAAGAAAGAAGATTACATAAAAAAGCAGTAAGAAAGCATAATAAAAAAATAAATGGGGGAGGTAGAGACTTAGTTAATGGTAAACGAACTTGGAGACGTATGAAAAAATCTAAGCGAGAATCTGTAAATAAAGACAGGTAATTGTTTTGTTGTAATTTGTCTAATTTAGAACATGTTAAGTATATATTAAAAAAAAAATATGATTTTAAAGTTTAAATATTTTGGTCAATGTTAAATTGTGTATTATATTTACAGCTTTTATTGGGTTAAGTTATTGAATAAAGTAAAACTCTATGATGATACGAAAATTACTACTAATTATTATGGCGCTTGCAGGGGCAAGTGTAGGGTTGTTTGCTCAGGGAACATTAAATGGTACCATTAGTGATGCAACAACTGGAGAGCCAATCCCGTTTGCGAACGTGACGATTGAAGAGAATGGCAATGTTGTTACCGGAGGAATGACCGACTTTGACGGTAATTATAGTATTAAACCTATACCAGCCGGTAAGTACACAGTGTCTGCCTCGTATGTGGGGTATGCTACACTACAGTACAATAGCGTTCAAATTCCTGGAGGAAGTATTACTTTCCAGAATTTTAAACTAAACGCCTCGGCAGAGATACTTGGTGAAGTAGAAATTAAGGAGTACAAGGTGCCTTTAATTGCTAAAGACCAAACAGCATCAGGAGGAACAGTAGGATCTGAGGATATAGCAAAAATGCCTGGGCGTTCGGCTGCAGCAGTTGCAACTACAGTTGGTGGTGTGTATTCTGAAGATGGTGAGGTAGGCTCAATTAGAGGTGCACGTTCTGAAGGTACTGTGTATTATGTGGACGGTGTAAAGGTAAGAGGCTCAAGTTCTGTTCCAAAATCTGCGATTGAGCAGGTTCAGGTAATTACTGGAGGCTTGCCAGCTCAATATGGTGATGCTACCGGTGGAGCAATTTCTATTACAACAAAAGGACCTACTTCTAAGTATTTTGGTGGGGTGGAGCTTGTAACGTCTCAATTCCTTGATCCTTATGGATATAACCTTGGTGGGTTAATGTTGTCTGGACCAATCTGGACTGTGGAAGAAGAGGGGAGTAACAGAAAAAGAACTATTGCAGGTTTTTTGCTGTCAGTTGAAGGTAGTCTTGTTAAAGATCCTAGTCCCTCATCTGTTGGTGAATGGAGAGCAAATGAAAATGTGCTAGAGGACATAAGAAATAATCCTTTACAATTAGTACAAACTAGTGAAGGTGCAATTATTTATCAAAATACTGATTATATAAGAGATGACGGTTTTCAGAACTATAAAACTAGAGAAAATGCTGAAAGCAAAAGTTTTAATGTAGCAGGAAAAATTGATATCTCTCCAATTAGGGATCTAAACTTAACTTTTGGTGGTACTATCGATTATAGAGATCAAAGAGCTTACTCTTATTCTAATCAACTCTTTAATTCTGAAAATAATGGGAATTGGAAATATAACAACTGGAGAGTTTATGGAAGATTAACTCAAAAATTTAGAGATAATTCGGAAAGTGAGAAAGAAGCAATCATTAAAAATCCTTATTATACTATACAGGTTGATTATTCAAAAACTTTTTCAAAATATTATAATAAAGATTTTGATGATAACTTTTTTGAGTATGGTCATATTGGCACATTTAATACCACCCCTGAAAAGTTTTATGGTTATGGAACTGATACTTTAACAGGTAAGGATGCCTATTTGCTGCAAACATGGTTTTATGAGATTAAAGATTTTGAAGCAGGTTCATTAAATCCAGATCTTGCAAGATATACCGAGCAGTATTTTGAATACTTTGATGAAAGGTATCGTAAAGATGTTGTATCTGTAATGCAGAATGGAGGCTTACTTAATGGTATGGGTGCTCCTAGTATTTATGGTTTATGGGCTAGTCCTGGAAATCCATATACATCTTATACTGTGAGTGATGCAACTCAGTTTAGAGTTTCAGCTGCTGGATCTGCTGACATAAAAAATCATGAAATAAGTCTTGGTTTTGAATTTGAACAACGAAACGATTCATACTATGGTGTTTCTCCATTTGGATTATGGACACTTGCACGAAGTTTAACTAACTATCATATTCTAGAAAGAGACCTTAATAATCCAATAGAATATAGGGATGAAAATGGAATATTCTTAGATACTATTGATTATCCACGACTTTATGATGCTTCTTCGCAATCTAAATTTGATCGTAAATTAAGAGAAAGCTTAGGTTTGGAAGTTAACAGTCTTGATTGGATTGACATAGATTCTTATGATCCAGAATCATTAGATATAAGTTGGTTTAGTCCTGACGAATTATTTAATCAAGGAAGTAGTTATGTTGCATACTATGGTTACGATTATAAAGGAGATAAACTTAATTATAAACCTACTTTCGACGACTTTTTTAATAAAACAACTGAAGAAGGATATCTTGCTCGTCCAATAGCTCCATTTGAGCCAAACTATATTGCTGGTTACATACAAGATAAGTTTGCATTTAAAGATCTTATATTTAATATAGGTGTTCGTGTTGATAGGTATGACGCTAATCAAATGGTACTCAAAGACCAATTTACATTACACGATGCATATACTGTTGGAGATGCTGATGAAAGAGGTCTTATTACAAGTACAGACCATCCTAGTAATATTCCAGATAATGCCGTTGTTTATGTAAATGATATTTCATCGCCAAGTGCTATTAACGGGTATAGAGTTGGGTCTGTTTGGTATGACGCAACAGGAGCCGAAATTGAAAATCCAAAACAAATTTCTAGCTCAACTGGTATAGCTCCGTATTTGTTGGATTCTAAAGAGCAATTAAACTCTAGTGCTTTTGAGGACTATAAACCTCAAATCGTTGTGATGCCACGTGTGTCATTCTCATTTCCTATTTCGGATGAAGCTTTGTTTTTTGCTCACTATGATATATTGTCTAAAAGACCATCTTATGCTGCACGTTTAAATCCTTTAGATTATTTATTTATACGTCAGAATAATGATAATTTATTAAATAACCCGAACTTAAAAACTGAAAAAACAATTGATTATGAATTAGGTTTTCAACAAAAGTTAGGTAATACATCAGCTCTTAAATTATCAGCCTTTTATCGTGAGATGCGTGATATGCAGCAGGCAATTGCTGTTTATGGAGCCTATCCTGTAAATTATTACACCTATGGAAATATAGACTTTGGAACAGTTAAAGGTTTTGGGGTTACTTATGACCTTAGAAGAACAGGTAATGTTACATTAAGAGCCTCTTATACATTGCAATTTGCTAATGGTACAGGTTCGAGTTTTGAGTCTGGAGCAGCAATTGTAAAATCAGATAAACCAAACTTAAGAACAACAATACCACTCGACTTTGATCAAAGAAATAACTTTGCTATTACACTAGACTATCGTTATGGTGGTAAAGTATCTGGAACTCCTTATAATGGACCGAAAATTGGTGGCAAAAGTATTTTTGCTAATACAGGAGTTAACTTTGTTGTTAATTCTGGGTCTGGTTCTCCTTATACAAAACGTAATAAGCCAAATAATGGAACTATTATAGGTTCGCTTAATGGTTCACGTAAGCCATGGAGAACTACAATTAATATGCGCTTAGACCGGGACATCAAACTTAAACTCGCTGAAAAGAAAGAGGATGGATCTAAAGAAAAATATGGATACCTTAATATATATTTAGAGATTTCAAATCTATTTAATACCGCAAATGTAACGGGTTTATATGAATATACTGGTAACCCTGATGATGATGGTTTTCTTAACTTTGCGGATTATCAAACATCAATAGCCACTCAAAATGATGAGGAAGCGTACAGAAATTACTATGCTATGTATATAAATTCACCTTACAATTACAGTTTACCTAGAACTATTAGATTAGGTGTACAATTTAGTTTTTAATTAAATGATTATAATGAATAAGAATAAACGAGATATGAAAAGCCTAAAAAGAATATTATTTATTGCGGTCTTGAGCGTAATATCAAATTACATGCTAGCTGATAAGTGGCAAGGTGCTCAGGCTGATGCTATCCCTACTCCGCGTGCAACTGAGTTGTGTGAGCCAGGGCAAACATCTACTGAACTTGGTGTAAACAATGTTAGAGCCTTAATCCATACTGCTGGTGATATGTGGTGGGATTTGCAAGGTAAAGCATATTATATTGTTCCTGCTGATGGTACAACTAGTGCTCTTTTTGCTGGAGCTATTTGGATTGGTGGTAAAGATGCTAATGGGCAGCTTAAACTAGCTGCTCAAAAATTTCGTCAGAGAGGTATCGATTACTGGCCTGGTCCACTAATTACCTCTGGGTCGGCCATTGCAACAGTTACGCAGGATATTTGTCGCGAATATGATAAACATTTTTTTATAACTAAGGAAATGGTGAAAGAATTTAGAGAGTGGTATGCTTGCTCGCAAGATCCTGAGTGTAACACCGAAGAACAGTTTCCAGGTTATAGTATTCCTGATATTATATTAAATTGGCCTGCTCATGGACCAGAAGGTGGTTATGATTATAACCTAGCCCCGTTTTGGGATGTTGATGGCGATGGTTATTATAATCCTCTTATGGGCGATTTTCCGTATTATGAATTTGTTAATAACGGTATAACAGACGATCCCGATTGTTTAAGACCTCGTAATAGAGCACCAAAACTTTTTGGAGACGAAACTTTATGGTGGGTGTATAATGATAAAGGTAATATCCATACAGAAACAGGAGGTGCCTCTATTGGTATGGAAATTCGAGCTCAGGCGTTTGCTTTTACAACAAATGATGAACTTAATGACATGACTTTTTATAATTATAATATTATAAATAGATCTACATATACTTTGTTTGAAACTTATTTTGGTGTTTGGACAGATGCGGATCTTGGGTATGCTAAAGATGATTTCTGCGGTTGCGATGTTTTACGTGGTTTAGGGTATATGTATAATGGAGATAATAATGATGAGACCGCAGACGGTATTCAAGGTTACGGTGAACAGCCTCCAGCTATTGGGATTGACTTTTTTGAAGGTCCTTATCAAGATCCTGATGGATTAGATAATTCTACAAGTTTTGATACCGTGAATGGTGTTAAGGTCTTAAATTGTGATAAAGGAGATATCTTAAACGGAAATATTAATGGTCTTAACTTTGAAGATGGAGTTGTTGATAACGAACGTTGGGGTATGCGTAGATTTTTGTATTTTAATAATAGTGGTACTGGAGATAATCCTAATACTCTTGACCCTGTAACAGCAGGAGAACATTATAATTATATAACAGGGTTTTGGTTAGATAATACTGAGCTTTGTTATGGTGGTACTGGACATTTTTCTGGTAATGCTGACACTAATATGCCAACTGATTTTATGTTTCCTGGCACTCCAACAACAGACCCTTGTGGTTGGGGACAGGGAGGTATTCCCCAAGGTAGTTGGTCCGAAGAAGAACCTTTAGGTCCTGGATCTACTCCTAATTCACCTAGAGATGTACGTTTTGTTCAGTCTGCTGGACCTTTTACTTTATATCCAGGTGCAGTAAACGATATTACAATCGGAGCTGTTTATGCTCGTGCTCCATCTGGTGGACCTTGGGCTTCAGTTGAAGCGGTTCGTAGAGCTGACGATAAAGCTCAAATACTATTTGAAAACTGTTTTCGTGTGCTTAATGGACCAGATGCTCCAGAATTAAATATTATTGAGATGGATAAAAAACTAATTTTCCATATATATAATAAACCTAGTAGTAATAATTATCTTGAGGCTTATATCGAAAAAGACCCATCAATTGTATGTACTCCAGATATTGATCCATGTGATGAATATTATAGATTTCAAGGATATCAGGTATTCCAATACAAAAGACCAACTGTTAGTATTTCTGATAGATATAACGACGCTTTGGTTCGTGAAGCTTTTCAGTGTGATATTAAAGACAATATAACACAGATAGTAAATTATACTTGGTCTGATGAGCTTGGGGCTAATGTTCCAGTAGAAGAGGTTAATGGAACAAATCAAGGCATTATTCATACTTTTATACTTGATAACGACTTATTTGCCACTGGTGGCGATCCTCGTTTAATTAATAATAGAGAATACTATTATTCTGTACTTGCTTACGGTTATAACGAGTCATTGTTGTATAATCAGTCTGTTCAGGAAACCTTTAATGGGCAGAAAAAACCATATTTGGCTGGTCGTAATAATATTAAACGTTATACAGCTATTCCACATATTAATGATCCCGAAAATGGAGGTACTATTGTTCAGGGTGATTATGGTTATGGACCCCAAATAACTATGATAGAAGGACATGGTAATGGTAATAATATACTTGAACTTACTCAGGAGAGTATTGACGAAATAATGTCTGGCTCGCCTTGGAAAGCAACAAATAGAACTTATGAAAACGGAAAAGGTCCTATTAATGTTAAAATAATTGACCCTTTAAACGTACCAGAAGATTCTTATACTTTAAAATTTAAAAATGTTACTGTTAATTCTACAGGTATATGCGGTGTTAGATCTTCGGAATTGTCTCTCTCGCAGTTTGTACCTTTTGATTATGAGATAATAAACTCTGCAGGCGATGTTGTTGATAGTGAAATTGCTGTTCAATATGGTCATGCAAATGAACAATTATTTATTGATTGGGGTATTTCAATTAGTATTGCTCAAAAAGATTTTGCTTGCGGTAAAGGTCGAAACGATTTTCAAAACGGGTTTCTTCAAGCTTCGATTACATTTGATGATCCAACGAAACCTTGGTTGCGTTTTCTTCCAGATGGCGACGGACAGGATTATTTTAATTGGATTAGATTAGGTACTTATAAAAATAAAGAAGGGGAATTGACTACTTGTGGAGCTGATGATAGTTACGATGATATTATTGAGTATGATAATAAACAGTATTTTGAAAAGATACTTAATGGTACTTGGGCACCTTATCGTTTTGTTAGTGCATTTGAGCATGGTCTGGCTCTAAAAGGAGCACGTAATTTCCAAAATATTCTAAGATTCGAACCAATTTCTAGTGTCGATTTAGTTATTACAAGTGATAAATCAAAATGGACCAGATCATGTGTTGTTGAAACTTGTGAAAATGAATGGGCCAAAGATGAAGAATGTGGTTTCTTATTAGAAAGCAGCCCAGTTGAAAATTATAGGTCAATAGGTGGGGCTCATAAGTTTGCTTTACGTAAAAGCCCATCGGTTGACAAAGATGGTAATCCAGATAATTCTGGAACACATGGTTTAGGCTGGTTTCCAGGATATGCTATTGATGTAAGAACTGGTGAAAGATTGAATATCGTTTTTGGCGAAGACTCTTGGTTAGCTAGCGAAAATGGACAGGATATGCTTTGGAATCCAACAAGCGGTTATGAAGAAAGGACTGGTCCACTTTTTGGAGGTAAACATTTTATTTATATTATGGGTAATAATCAAAACTTCTCTAATCCATATTATAATGCACCTGCTTATGATTCGTGTCAATGGATATATAACAATTTGTTAGAATACGAAACCACTGGACTTGCATCTACTTCTCTTAATAGAGCTTGGGTATCTGCAATGTGGTGTGCAATACCAATGTTAAATCCAAATTTTGAGTTGCTTGAAACAGATGTGAAAATTAAAATTAGAGTAGCAACACCTTACCATTTGGCTAAAGAAGAGTTTGCTGTGGAAAATCCACAAAATGATAATTTACCAATGTTTACATTTAATACTTCTGACGTAAAAACCATTAGAGACGACCACGATCAAGCAGTAGATGCTCTTGATTTAATAAGAGTTGTTCCAAATCCATATTATGGTAATTCATATTATGAGAATACGCAGTTAGATAACTATGTTAGAATAACAAATCTACCTCGAAAATGTGTTATATCTATTTTTAACGCAAGTGGTGGATTAGTGCGTCGTTATGCGAAGGACAATTCAGATACATTTATTCAGTGGGATATGAAAAACTCTTACGGTATTAGTATTGCCAGTGGTGTTTACATTGTACATGTTGAGGTACCTGGAGTGGGAGAAAAAATAGTGAAATGGTTTGGAGCCTTGCGTCCAATTGACTTAAATAATTTCTAAAATTGGTATAAGATAAATAAAGAGATATGAAAAAATTATATTTAATTGCAGCAATACTGATAACAGTTTCAATAAGCTTAATATCAACAAAAACCTTTGCTGGTAATGAGCAGCGTATAGGATCTAATGGAGCATCAGAATTGTTGATAAACCCATGGGCACGAAGCTCAGGGTGGGGTGATGCAAACGTAGCATGTGTTGGTGGACTCGAAGCAATGCATCAAAATATTGCAGGATTAGCATTTACTCCTAAAACAGAATTTGCTTTTACTAATACTCAATGGTTAGGAGGAGCTGATGTTGTTATCAATAGTGGAGGCTTTGCTGCAAAAGTTGGTGAAACGGGTGTGCTTGGCGTTAGTGTGATGAACATGAATTGGGGGGATATCGAAATTACTACTGCTGATTTACCCGAAGGTGGTATTGGTACTTTTAGTCCTACCTATAATGTGATTGGATTAGGATATGCACGCGAATTTTCAAATAGTATTTATGGGGGAATCACTGTTAAAATGCTTAATCAAAATATTTTTAACGTTAGTTCTTCTGGATTTGCAATAGATGCTGGTATCCAATATGTAACTGGGCTTGGCAGAGACAAAGCTGGGAATAGAAATCGAGATAATTTTCGATTTGGTATAACTATGAAAAACGTTGGAACTACAATGAAATATTCTGGAGACGGAATGAGTTTTACTGGTTTTTCTGAAAATGGAACAAGTATGACCATTGAACATAGAAGTCAAGAGTTTGAGTTGCCTTCACTTATAAAAATAGGAATTTCATATCACTTTAAACTTGCTCCTAAAATTGATGAAGTAAGAGAAGAGGTATATTCAGATCATAACTTAATTGTGGCTGCAAACTTTACGTCCAACTCGTTTACTAAAGACCAGTATCATATAGGTTTAGAGTACGGATTTAAACACTACTTATTTTTAAGAGGTGGTTTTATTTATGAAGACGGTATTTTTGATGTGGCCACCCGAGCTACAGCTTTAACTGGACCAACAGCTGGTCTAACATTGCAAGTCCCAATTAATAAAGAAAAGAAATCGGTAATCGCTGTTGATTATTCATATAGGTTTACAAACCCATTTGGTGGTATTCATACATTTGGTGCAAGAATTACATTAGGTGGAGAAGCTTCTGATAAGGGCTCTAGCAGATTATAAACATTTGATAGTGCACATTTAGTGCAAAAAACCTGTAATAAAAATACTAATACAAAAGAAAATCTGCTTTATGCAGATTTTTTTTCTATATATACATCATAAATAGAAAAATAATGATTATATTGCATTAGTCAATAATTTTAGCCTTTTATAGCGAAAACCCTTAAAGCACTTTAAAATTATGAAACTAGTTGTTAAGATTATCCCGTTTATTGGATTACTAGTTCTATCTAATATTTGTGTCTCACAAAATAAAAAACACACAATACCAACAAGATTAACGGCAAATTGTGAAGAAGGCAGAACTTCAGCAGAACTTAACATAAACAATGTTAGAACTCAAATTCATTCTGTTGGCGATATGTGGTGGGATTTAAACGGACGAGCAAATTATGAAGTTCCTAAAGGGGGTGGTGCTCATGCATTATTTGCAGGATCAATATGGATTGGAGGGAAAGATGCAAACAATCAAATAAAAGTCGCTACTACAATGTTTAGACAAGGCGGTGTCGATTTTGCTCCCGGACCACTAATTGTTTCTGGTTCAGACATAGGTGCAACAAGTATTGATATTTGCCGGCAATACGATAAATTATGGAGTATTACAAAGGCTGAAGTTAGCGAATTTAGGATGTGGTGGAAGTGCGAACAAGACCCAAATTGTGACTCAAAAAATTACTCTTCTTATACAATACCAGATGTTATTTTAAATTGGCCTGCTCATGGGCCTGAAGGAGGTTACGATATGTACCTTGCCCCTTTTTGGGATAATAACAAGGATGGATATTATAATCCCTATGACGGAGACTTTCCTTATTTTGAATTCCCTGAAGACAGTATTACAGATGATATTGATTGTCTAAAACCAAGAAATAAGCAGCAATCACTAAAAGGAGACCAAGCAATTTGGTTTGTTTTTAATGATGCAGGAAAATCACACACTAACTCAGGTAGTCAAATAATTGGTTTAGAAATAAGAGCTATGGCTTATGCTTATGCAACAAATACTCCTATTAACGATCTCACTTTTTATAATTATGAAATAATAAATAGATCAACGCAAACTCTTTATGATGCTTATGTTGGATTTTGGACAGATGCAGATATTGGATATCCAAAAGATGACTATATTGGCTGTGATGTTGGTAGAGGACTTGGCTACATATATAATGGAGACAATTACGATCAAACTGCTGAAGGCATAATAGGATATGGAAATTCACCTCCTGCTGTGGGTTTAGATTTTTTCGAAGGCCTGTTTAAAGATAGTGACGGTCAAGATAATGAAACCAGCTATGAAATAATTGACGGCCAAAAAGTGCTGAATTGTAGCTTAGGGGATATAATGAATGGAAATATCAACGGACAAAATTTTGAAGATGGAATTATAGACAATGAAAGATGGGGAGCTACAAACTTTTTACATTTTAATGGGCAAGGTACTGGAGTTAATCTAAATACTATTTTTCCAATTGAAAAAGAACATTATTATTATTATTTAACATCACGTTGGTTAGATGGTACGCATGTAATGTATGGAGGTACTGGACATTATTCAGACGGTTCAACAGATGTGCCTACAAATTTTATGTACTCAGGAAATCCTACAAGCGATATTTGCGGTTATGGACAAAATGGAGTTATTATGTCAGGCTGGTCAGAGGAACAACCATTAGGACCAGATGCTACTCCTAATGCACCGAGAGATGTTCGTTTTGTTATTTCTACTGGACCTGTTACATTTAAGCCTGGTGCAGTAAATAGTCTGACAATGAGTGCTGTTTATGGAAGATCTATAAACGGAGGAAATTATAAATCAGTAGAAGTAATGAAAAGAGTTGATGACATAGCTCAAAATATGTTCGATAATTGCTTTAGAATTACTAACGGGCCAGATGCACCAGAACTAAAAATTATTGAAACAAACAAAAAACTGATATTCCATATATCTAATAATCCAAATTCTAACAATTATCTAAACCAATACAAAGAAAGAGACTATAATATAAAATGTGATGGCAGTATATCGCCTTGCGATGAGTATTTCCGTTTTCAAGGATATCAGGTTTTCCAGCTAAAAAACCCAAATGTTGATTTACTAAAAGAAAGGTATAATACTGAACTTGTCCGTGAAGTTTTTCAATGCGACATTAAAGATAGTTTAAGTAGTATCGTTAACTACTCTTTTGATGCACAAACATCTGAATATAAGCCTCAGTTAGAAGTTGACGGTAATAACGAGGGAATTTCTCACAGTTTTGTTATTGAAAAAGATTATTTTTCTGAAAACAACAACTTAATAAATCAAAAGGATTATTGGTACACTGTAATAGCTTACGCTTCAAACAAAACACTACAATTTAATACTAATAATATAAATGATTTGTATGGTAACAAAAACTGCTATCTATTAGGAAAAAATAATATTAAAACATACACAGCAACTCCGCACGACCCAACAATAGAAAATAACGGAACCGTTTTTAATACAGGATATGGTTTTGAACCAGAAATTACAATGACAGAAGGACATGGCAACGCTAATTGCATAATTGAATTAACCAATGAAAGCCTTTTAGAAATAATGTCGGGTTATCCTTGGAAAATAGCTAACAGAACATACAAAAGTGGCAAAGGACCAATTATTATAAAAATTATTGACCCTTTAAATTTACCAGCTGATAATTATACTCTCAAGTTCCGTAATGTTGAAACAAATTCAACCGGAATGTGCGGTACAATATCCGCCGGATTATCAGAGTTGTTTTTTATTCCTTTTGATTATTATATTTACAATTCTTCTGGAGACACAATCTACAGCGATAACACAATAAAGTACAACCAAAATTATGAACAAATATTTCCAGATTGGGGATTTTCAATTAATATAACTGCTCAAAACTTTGCAGGATATAAAGATCAAAACGAATTTCAAAATGGATTATTATCGGCTGAGATTATTTTCGATAATCCCGAAAAACCATGGCTTAATTTTATTGCAAACCGCGATGGTTTTGATGCCTACAACTGGATTAGAGTAGGTAATTATTACAATAAACTTGGAGAATTTAATGTAGGAGGAGCAGATAAAAGTTATGATGATTTATTAGGCTATGATAATAATGAATATTTTGAGAATATTATTGGAGGAACTTGGGCACCATACAAATTTGCTAGTTCTTACAAATATGGTCCATCACTCACTAAAGCACGAAACTTCCAGAGTATCGCCAGATATGAACCACTATCAAGCGTAGATTTAATTATTACAAACGACAAATCGAAATGGACACGATCATGTGTTGTCGAAATGCACGAAAACGAGTGGATAACTAATGAATATGGATTTCAAGAACAAATGGTTCCTACCCAAAACTATCTTTCAATAGGTAATGCCCATAAATTTTCTCTTCGTAAGAGTGCGTCTATTAATAAAAATGGAAATGTAGATAATTCAGCCACTCACGGTATGGGATGGTTCCCTGGATATGCAATCGACCAACGTACGGGTGAAAGGCTAAATATTGTTTATGGCGAAGATTCATGGTTAAAAAGTGAAAACGGAACAGACATGATGTGGAATCCCTCAGCTGGAGTCGATGTAACAAATGAACCACTATTCGGAGGCAAGCACTATATTTATATTATGGGGAATAATCAAAATTTTAATAACCCACAATATAATGCACCACATTACGATTCATGTCAATGGATTTATAACAACCTACTTGAATATGAAAGTACGGGTAGTGGTAACACATCACTTAGTTATGCATGGGCATCGGCAATGTGGTGTGCAATTCCAATCCAAAATCCTGAATTTGATTTTCTTGCTTGTGATATAAGAATCAAACTTAGGGTAGCAACTCCTTATCATAAAGGAATGAATGAATTTGCAGTTGAAAATCCGCAAAATGATAATTTGCCAGTATTTAAATTCTCAACACATGGTTTGCAAGCAGAAACTTCAAATTCAGAAGTTCTAAACGAAGCTCTGGATATAATCAATATTGTTCCAAACCCATATTATTGGGGAAACCACTCTGGGAATTACACTTACGACAACTATGTTAGAATTATAAATCTGCCAAAAATTTGTGAGATTTCAATCTTTAATGCTTCAGGATTATTGATTAATAGATTGACAAAAAATGACAGTAATACTTATTACCAGTGGGATATGACCGACAAAAGAGGTAATCTTATTGCAAACGGGATGTATATTATTCATATTAAAGTCCCTGGTGTTGGAGAGAAGGTATTAAAATGGTTCGGAAGCAGATATCAAGAATAAATTCTTTAAACATAAAAACTAGTATAAACCTATTATACAGCTTAAAATTTAACATTTCCACAATATAATTTATAAAATTGACAGTATTAATAACATGTTTATAACTTTTTTTAGTTATTTTAATGTTTGTATTAAAAAAATGATTAGTTTTGTGTTATGGAAATCTCTGACAAGGGGGTTTCTTTTTCTTTATATATGTATTTAAAATAAAAGATTATAGATATGTCAGAAGTTTCATATTTAACAGAGGAAGGATTAGCTAAACTTAAACAGGAGTTAAGCAAGCTTGTAAATATAGATAGACCAAATATTTCTAAGCAAATAGCAGAGGCTCGAGATAAAGGTGATTTGTCTGAAAATGCAGAGTATGATGCTGCAAAAGAGGCTCAAGGATTGTTGGAAATGAAAATCAGTAAAATGCAGGCAGTTGTTCGAAATGCCAGAATAATTGATCCGTCTCAAATTGATACTGAAAGTGTTCAAATTCTTAATGTTGTTACATTAAAAAATTTGAAAACAAAAGCAAAAATGATATATCGTATCGTGTCAGAATCTGAAGCAAACTTAAAAGAAATGAAGATATCTGTAAATACACCTATTGCTCAAGGAATTTTAGGTAAAAAAGTTGGTGATGTTGTAGAAATAAAAGTGCCTAGTGGAATAATTTCATTTGAAATTGTTGATATTTCGATTTAATGGCAAGTGTTTTTACTAAAATAATTAATGGCGATATTCCTTGCTATAAAATAGCAGAAGATAACGACTTTATATCTTTTCTTGATATTAATCCAGTTAAAAAAGGTCATGCTTTAATAGTTCCTAAAATTGAAGTTGATTATATATTTGATAATACTGACGAGACTTTGGCAAAAATGATGGTTTTTGCAAAAAAAGTTGCTCGCGCAATTGAAAAAGAAGTGGTTTGTAAAAGAATTGGTCTTATGGTTGTAGGACTTGAAGTGCCTCATACTCATATGCATTTAATCCCAATGGATGAAGAAAAAGATCTGTCGTTTTCAAACCCTAGAGTCAAACTTACACCACAAGAGTTTTTAGGGTTAGCAGATAAAATTAGTAAGCATATATAGTGTCCATCAAAATCAAATTTTAAATTTGTTTTATATTTTGAGCTACTCTGATACCAATATAATCACAAAATACTCTATATAAATTGATTATTTTTCGCATCTGCATCGTTAAAAAACATTAATACTGCCTATAGTTTATCGTTTTTAAAACTGGAAGTAGATAAATGCAACCATATCGGAGCAAATAGATTGATAAACTATAAATATTACCATTGCTGATATTATTGCTTGCGACCAATGAGGTAAATTTATGAATTTATCTCGCCATTTATCTTTAAAATTGTAGCTTAGCCAATGAGTAATGAAACCAAAAAGCATCATTAGCCAAACCTTGTAATAGCCAGTTATAATATTAGGAATAAGTTCCGGCGTAAACACTGTTCCTATTCTATTAAGCATTGTGATTGCTGTTTCATAATCTGGAGCTCTAAAAAACACTCTGGTAAAAGTTATAAAGCCAAAAGTAAGTGTGATTTTCCAGATAGTAGCAATTCGGTTGTTGTATTTCTCCCAAGGGCTTATTTTTCGCCAATATTTGTAAGTAATAACCCCAAGCCCATTTAGTCCTCCCCAGATAAGGAAATTCCAACTAGAGCCATGCCATAAGCCGCCGAAAAGCATTGTTATCATAACATTTATGTTTCGTACAATTCCTTTTTTTGCAGCAGGAGAAAATCGCATTAAAAGTAAAACAATAATTGCCGATGCGATAATGCCAATACTTACCCACATATTTGCTGCCAATAGCATAACCACGCCTAAGATTAATGCGATATTTATATAGGTCCCTTTTGTGGCATTACGGTTTCCACCTAAAGGGATATATAAATAATCTTTTAGCCACGATGATAAAGAAATATGCCACCGACTCCAAAAGTCGCCACAGTTTTTTGCTTTATAAGGCGAATTAAAGTTCTGATTTAATCTAAAGCCCATAAAAAGAGCAACGCCAATTGCAATGTCGGTATAACCCGAAAAATCTACATATACTTGTAATGAGTAGCCTATCATTGCCATAAGGCTCTCAAAACCTGTGTACATATCAGGATTTGAAAAAACTCTGTCAACAAAATTGACTGCAATATAATCACCAATCATGATTTTTTTTATCAAACCTTTAAGTATCATAAATAAGGCTAGCCCAAATTCATATCTACTTAATTTGAATTTTTGATAAATTTGCGGTATAAAGTCTTTTGCCCTAACAATAGGACCAGCTACCAGTTGCGGAAAAAATGATACGTAAAAACCAAAGTCTATAATGCTTTTTACTGGTTTAAGCTCTCTTCGATAGATGTCAATTGTATAAGACATGGTTTGGAAAGTGAAAAATGAAATGCCTACAGGTAAAAATATTTTAGCGGTGTCAAAACTTGTTCCAGTAAATAGGTTTGAGAACTCAGCTAAATAATTATGTGCCACTAAACTTGTCCCAAACATATCGTTTATTGCACTGGTAAAGAAAAAGGTATATTTAAAATATGATAGTACAAATAAATTAATAAATATGCTAAGTGCTAATTGTAATTTCCGAGTATTGCTGTTTTCGGAATTGTGTATCCACCAACCGATACAATAATCAACAAGGGTGCTAAAAATTATTAAAAAAAAGAAAAATCCACTCGATTTATAATAGAAAAATAGACTTATAACAAGTAAATATAAAGAGCGGGAGACACGTTTATTTGCTACAAAAGTGTAACCAAGTAAAACTATGGCAAAAAAGCCCCAAAAGAAAAATCGTGTAAAAATCAAAGGCGAGCTCTGATTATACGTTAATATGTCCTTAATATACTCCATCATTTGCTTGAAGCATTTTTTTCTAGGTAATTTTCGTAATCGTGCATTATAGCATCAAATAATAAGCCTGCTACAACTGTATATCCTTCTTTTGTAAAATGTATTCTGTCTCTTTTTCCTAATTTGTCGTTACGCCAGTAGTTTATAGACTTATAACCTCCCATAACTTTAAACATATTCCACACTGATGCATCGTAAACTTGAGATAAGTACTTCATAGCTTGATATACATCTTTGTAGTGCTGATTTACACCTCCTCGATAATGGTAAAAGTCATTATTAGTTGTAAAAATAAATGCACAATCCGGATTAACTTCTAATATTTTACTGGCGATTTTTTTGTAGTTATTAATATACGTCCACTTTGTAAAGCTTTTTCCAGCTGCATCGTTTACGCCAATAGAAAAAATGACTAAATCGGGTTTAACGACTTTAAGGTGAGGTGTGAAAAGCTCTGCTTTGAGATATGATGATGTTGCAGCTCCGTTTATTCCGATACCTGTGTATTGAATTCCAGGCAATGAGTTTTCTAAATATGCACCATAAAACACTAGTGGATTGTTAGATGTGTCTTGTTTTACAAATCTTATTTCAAGAGTGTCTAATTTGTTTTTTAAATAAAATTCTGTTGCTTGAGTTTTATAATTTACAAATGATGTGTCAACAGCATCTAGTGGCATAATTGATAAATGATATGAGGTGTCTTCAATATTATGGAAGACAGAAACTTTGTCAAAACTCCGTTTTGTAATATCTGCAATGGGATAAAAAATGATTTTTATTGATGCCAAACTATCATTTGTTCTGGCAGTTATACCCGACAATCCGATACTGTCGATAGGTACTTTATCGGTAACTTTACTTATTTCCCAATCCCCTTCGCACTCCGAACGATAATAAAAAGGATGATTTGTTTTTGCTAAACTAAATGGAAACACTAAGCCAGGATATCCCTCGATATTCGAAATTAAACTTTCAAAGTGTTTTCGAAGCTCAAACGACCAAATGCCAGCTTGAATATGGGAGCCGCCAATTTGCATAATTTTTACTTGCCCTGTTCCAGAAAAATATAGTTTATCTAATTTATTGTAGAAATTATTCATATTTGGATTTTCTAAAGCGTGCTCCAAATAACAAGAGTCGTACTGAATGTAAGTATATGATTTTTTTGAATATGGGACTTTGCTATATTGTGCTGATAGTCCATTCCAGCTGAGCAAACAGATGCAGCATAACAATATGTTTAGTACTCTATTTATCAACTTGTTCATTTTTTATCCTATTAGTATAATCAGTTGCTTCGAGAATAAATGCATTATAGAACATATTTGCTATTACGCTAGTTCCATAAGGTGTAAAGTGCGTGTAATCAGTGCCTGCCAATGGAGGGTCTGCATTTACCCAGGCCTTCATAGAGTTTTTGCCACCCATTGCTTTATACATATCCCAATATACTCCACCTGCTTTGTGAGTGGTTTTTTTAATTTCTTCAATTATGGTTTCTAAGTTTGGATAAGTTTCAAAATCATCTTTTAATTTTACTGCCATATCGCTTGGACCAATAACAATAAAACAAGCATTTGGTACTGCATTTTTAAGAAAAGCTAATTGGTAATAAAAATAATTTGCGAATTGCTCTGCCGATTTTTTATCCGCAATATACGGAACAGAGTTTCCCCCAAATTGTAAAATAAATAAATCGGTTCCTAATGCAGCAAAAGACTCTATTAGTAAACTGCCGTTAGTAGTTGTAAAAACGGTACCGGAGCTGCCTCGGAGAGCTATGTTGTCGATATATACTCCAGATACGTCTTCGAATGAGATTGCATAAATATCAGGGCTATCAAAACCCTCAAACTCAAACTTTACGTTTTCCAAATAATCAGTTGAAACATATTTATAGACAAATAAACTGTCGCCTTTTTGCAAAGAATCGCTTACCAAAACCTCATTATTAGATAGAATGCTTATTTTAGATTTTACTTTTGCATTACCATAATAAATGTAAATTTCTTTAAATTTTTTCGTGTTATTATAACCAATATCTGATTTTGAAAAACTTAGCCAGCCAGAATATTTGGTATCGGGAGGCATCCAACTAGAGTCTGTTATAGGAGCAAATCTATTAAAAGCTATCATTGGACCGTATTTGTCGTGAGTAACATTGTCGTCTATTAGTCCAAAACCGGTATATCTCTTCCAATTTTGAGAGTTTTCTTGTATCATGCTAAATTGTGAGTAAACCGCTACAGGTGAGCATAAGCCCATTCCAAATCCGCCATATCTTACTTGTAGTTTGTTTCGTATATATGCAGTAATGCGATCCCCCTCAATTTGACTATCGCCATAGTGGGTAATGCGAACTTTTTGTTCATTTTCAAAATCATTTATTTTAGCAAAAAAATTATCAAGGGCATAGGGCTTGTCTTCTGGAAATTCTAAGGGAGTAAGCAGTTTTTTTAGCTCTTCTAAATCAATTTCTTTTATCGTATCGTTTAATGGCATGAGTGAGTCTATATTAATCTGGTTGCCTACAATTGAGTCTGTATCAATTAGAACCTTATCTTCTTTATGAAACACTTCTTTAAATGAAGGGAAATATAAAACCCACTCATCGCTTAGGCGTATTCCATCTTTTGGGAAAACCGCCATTAGTATTCCTAAAATGGCTAATACTCCTACGACAAAATATAGAACGTGTTTTGCTTTCATTTTTTTAATTTAAATATTTTGAGCTTTTGACCTACTTGCAATTTAGAAGGATTACTTATATTATTCCATTCCATAATATCTTCGGCACTTGCCCAATCATAATTAAGGGCTATTTTATACAAGGAGTCTCCCGATTTTACCTCATAGGTTTCTATAAAATCGTAGTCTCTCATTGCAAAGTGCTTTTGCATCCCTGTTTCTTCTTTCTTTTTTTTCGATTGTGCTTGTATTTGTTCAGTTTCGGGTAGTTTTGCACCTTTTTTTAACCATATACTAATTATTTGGCCAGCATAAATATTTGTACCCTTTATGTTATTCCAGTCTTTAAGATCTATTAAGCTTACCCCAAAACGCTGTGCTATTACTCCAAGATTATCTCCCGAAACTATGGTGTATTTGTGTTCTTCATAATCATCTCCAGGACTAATGCTAACATGAACGTATGTCTCATAATCTTTGCCATTATTAATAGAGGGCGTATATTTTGGAAAATAAACACTATCCATAAAGTTTTCAATAGAATCACGTAATAATAAAAATTGCTCTGTTTGATTTTCAGGCAAATAAATAATCTTTGGTTTTTTTCTACCATCTATTACCGAACCTGTAAATAAGGGATTTAGATTATATAACTCATCAATATTAATATTTAAAACACTTGAGATTTGTCTAAAATCTATAAGAGAATTAATTAAAATATGATCTGTAACAGAGATAGTTAATTCTTTAACCGAGCTAAAATCGAGGGTTTCGTTTTCATTCATCCATTTTGTAAAAGCTAATAAACGGTAAAAGCAATCTTTATTTGGGTTTTCAAGATTTTCATATATCTCATTAAATGATAAGGTCCCATAACCGGCTTTGACCAGGTTTGCTGTACCACAACAATAGGCTGTTACGGCCATATCCCAAGTTCCAAAAGTTTTGTGTAAGTCGCTAAGATATGATAAAGCAGCATCTGCATTTAAATGGATGTCGAGGCGTTGGTCGTAATATTCGTCTGCAATAATTCCATATTTTACGGCTGGCAAATATGGTAATCCCCACAAGCCAAACTTGTAGCTTTCTGCAGAATAATATGAGTTTAACCCAGTATAGATAACAGGAATGTAAGATATAGCCGTTGGAACTTGCTTTTCCTTTGCGATATAATAAATAGTACTACTGACTTGGTCCCAACTATATAATAATTTGCATTTGTTTAGATATGAAAGACTTTGAAACTCTTGGTAGTAGTGCTGGGCAACATTATTTAACTGGTACTCTTCAGATCCAAGTATTATAAGATTTTCCGAGTCCGAAAATAGGTTTAAGTTTTCTTGTCTTGTGTTACAATAATGTTTTAATTTGTCATCAAATCCGCTCAGAGTTTGTAAGTGATGTTTAAGCATATCAAAATACGTTCGCTCAAGATACGATTGTGCATAAGCTACTTGTGAAGTCAGAAAGATAGACAAAACAATTATGATATGGATTCTTTTCATTAACAATAATTATAGGGCAAATATAGTTTTTTTGTTTAGCTTAAAAAAGAACCTTATTAACAAGTTTTTACAATTTTACCAATTAATGTTTTCTCGACAAATCGGCATTGTCATGCACCTTGCACCTCCACCACCACGCGATAATTCAGAGCCTTCTATTGTAACGAGACAGGTTTTGTAATCGTCAGGGTGTTTTGTGCCTTTAATTATATCATTTGCTCTAATTATCTCGAAGCCTCCTTTACTTAGTTCGTCAACAGTATAAATGTTCCGTTCATAACCAATAATTTTACCAGGGGCAAAAGCGAAAAAATTAGCTCCACTATGCCATTGTTCTCGTTGTTGCGTCCATGGGTCAGAAGTTCCCCCACAAATAAATGGTTTTAAGTCAAACCCAAGTCCTTTTAAAGCGTTTAATAAATTGTGCTGTTTTTTAATTTTAACTATCCCATTATCTACTGTAATTAAAATTGTTTGATAACAGTTTGGATGAGATATAATAGGTTCATATATCATGCATTTATCCTTGTCTAAGAACGTAAAAACCATGTCGAGATGAATAAAAGACTCGGGTTCACGTGGCAATTCCTGAACAATTATATGCATCTTTTCTTTTTGTCCTTTAAAATGATTTAAGATATAATCTATCCCTTGCGGTGTTGTTCTGCTACCAATTCCAATTATTAAAACATCTTCTCGTGCAACAAGAACGTCTCCTCCTTCTATTGTTATATTTGGATTAAAACTGATGTTTTCGTACGGATTTATAGTGGTTGTAGAAAATGCAGGATGAGAATCAAAGATAGCTTGCATAATAATCGATTCTCTAACTCTAACTTTATTCGCCATTTTTGAAATTAATACTTTGTCGTTTATCGCAATAGATGCGTCTCTGGTGAAAAAGAAATTATGTAATGGCTTTAACGTATATCTGTTTTTACTTAAAAATGCTGTTAAATTGTCTTTGGACATTAAAATGCCCTCTAAAAGTTGTGTGGCAAGCTCAACATTGTTAAGTTTGTCCATGGTTTGACGATTAAGTTCGACACCTTCGTTCTTGTATATCTTTTCAAAAAGATTTATCCGAACTTTGTTATTTTGTAAAATATCTCCTAATAAGTTTTTTAATTGATAGGGTTTAGTTAGTTTTTCTAAAACACTAGAAAATTGAGAGTATTCTTGTTGTGCAACATGTAGGTTTAAAATATCACTATATAAGGCTCTTTCAGCATTTTCTGGTGTCATGTTTTCAACCTCGGGACCTGGCGTGTGCAATATTACTCCTTTTAGTTTTCCTATTTCCGAGTTTACCGAAATATTTAATGTATCTTGTGTCATAGCTTTTTTACTATTATATTTATAGGGCATAAAAATACAACAATATGTTTAATTGGCAATAAAAACCTTAGCCATTATTTAGTGTCTGCAAGTACCGAGTTTACGAGCTTACTTCGACAAGCTCACTTCGACAAGCTCAGTACATCGCAGCACATCGCACTTCGACAAGCTCACTTCGACAAGCTCAGCACATCGCAGCACATCGCACTTCGACAAGCTCACTTCGACAAGCTCAGCACATCGCAGCACATCGCAGCGTAGCTAAAACTACCACTTTTTGTGTCTTTGACCTGCCTGTCGGCAGACAGGTAATAAAACGTCAAAGACTATTTAAGATACTTTCTATGGTGAGTTAATGCAGATGTTTTAAATCTTTAATAGAAGGAAATTCTTGTTTTTACATTATATCGTATATAATTTGTAGTTATAAAAATAGTAGTGGTTTAAAAGTGAATTTGCTTGTTTTTCTCAAATTGTTTTTCTCATTGTTTTTTGGTAATAATTGGCGGTTTGTATTTATTTTAATTCGTATATTTGTATTATTATTAATCATAAAATTAAATCGCCATGAAGCTTAACTACTATTACAACCAGATTTTGAAGAAGATTATACTTTTTACTGTAATTACTGTAATTTCTTCAATTTTCACTTTTGGTCAAAGTATATCACCTGTGTACGAAACTTTTAGTGTTTTGGAACCAGAGGATGTTCAATTTTCAATAAATTGGAATGGAGAATCTGAAATAACATCTATTATTTTCTATTATTGGGATGATTTAGGCCAATATCAGGAAGTATTGTTGGGTGAAAGCACGGACTATGTTGTCTCCGGAAATAGCCTTACTATTTTTAGAACTTGGATTGAATCTATATCGCCTGAAACACATTCGGAAATTAGGTTTGAAGCCGAGTTTGGAAGCGGATATCTTTCACAGTTTAATATAGAAGTGATTTATACCTACTATCCTTTTATTGTTGAGGAGTCTAAAGTATTTGATTTAAGTAATAAAGAAGATGTATTCTTTACAATTGCATGGGCAGCAGGAGATGAAGTAAGCTCTGTTTCTGTTGACGGAACACCAATACTTTCATCTAATTATATCATTAATGCGGATTATTTATATCTTAAAGAAGATTATCTGAATACAGTTTTACTCGCTGCGGGAAATTCAATTAACGTAAGTGTCGGTTTTGATGAGAGCTCATTTGATTCTTTTGTTGTTGAGGCAGTAAATTCTGGTATTACTAATCCAAGTCTTAGTCAGAATGAGTTTGATATTGACGGAAATAATATGGGAGACTATGTTGAGACAATAATTACATGGAATGGTGCCTCAGCAATTTCGTCTATGAGTGTTTTGATGGTTGATAATGGATTTCCTAATGTTTTTCCTTTCGATGATTATACTGTTACACCAATAAATGTTAATACAGCTACTCTAAGAATTAACATAGGAGGGAATAAAACTTCTGTTTCTAAAGCAATTGACTATCTATATGTCTCAGTAGAGATTATATTCGATGCAGGTAGTCCTGTGTATGTATTTCTTGGAATTTATGATGAATATTATAACGTCCAAATAAGTAGTGTTCCTTATGATGGGGGTTGGACTCAAGGTGATGGACAGTATAATGTTGGTGAAGAGCTTACTATATCAGCTTTTAGTAATCCGGAGTTTACTTTTAGTAAATGGATAATTAATGGAACTCAAGAAGTTACAGATAATCCTTACACTTTTAATATGCCTGCTAATGACTTAATTATTGATGCAGTATTCTTGTCTGATTATCTTACTGTTTTATACTCTAATCCACTAAACGGACAATCGGAGGTTGATGTTAATACTAGCATTTATTTGACCTTTGACAGAGACATTATTGAGGGAACTACAAATAACGGGTTTGATGATATTAGCATTCAAGGTAATATGGGAGCTCCATGGCCAATTAATAGTTGTTCAATTATGTCGGGGAATATTTTAGTGATTGAACCTAATTTACCATTGGATATTAATACTCAATATTTTCTTAGTATTCCTCCCGAAGCTGTCGAAGGTGCAGCAAATCCAGGACAATATATGAACAATCCTTTTAATATGGTTTTTTCAACGGGTTGGGGAGATTATGTACATGGACAAATAAATCCTGAAGAGAATGTTTATAGTTTGGGAAATCCCGACAATGTAGATTTTGATGTTGTTTGGGGAGAAGATACTTCAATTGCCTCTGTTTATTTTTATTATTGGGATGAATTTAACTTTTATCAAGAAACTGAATTAAACTCGCCAGCCGACTATCTCGTAGATGGAAATATTCTAAGTATTACAAATACTTTTATATCTTCTTTATCCCCAACAGTTTCTGATGAGTTGAGTTTTTATGCAATATTTGATAGTGGATGGCGGGATGACTTTAGAATTAATGTTGTACAGACTACCCTTCCTTATATTACACCAAATGCGATTGACTATGATTTATCCAATCCTAATGATGTGTTTACCAATATTATTTATAATACAGCTGCATCAATCAGTTCGGTTTCACTAAACTCCTCAAATCTTATCGAAGGAACAGATTATGAAATTCAAGGCTCTTGGTTGTTTATTAGAAACTCATATCTTAGTACACATTTAACTAATGTTGGAAACGAAATAAGTTTGGATATTACTTTTGATACCGAAGATGTATCGACCCTAACAATTACAGCAATTCAATCGGGTATTGTAAATGCAACTATAGACCCTGAATCAGAGACTTATAATGAGTCGGATATACCAGATTATATTGACTTAACAATCACATGGAATGATGCTTCATCTGTTTTAAGTCTCACTATATGGGAGATAGAAAATGGCTCTTTAGTATCCTACGATTTTCCAGATTATACTGTAACGCCAATAAATACCGAAACGGCTAATTTGCGGGTTCTTGTGGGTGCTAAAGGCAAACAAACAAACGCATCTAAAGTCGTAGATCTGTATAATGTGACTGTTGAAATAGAGTTTGATGTAGGTGCTTCGGCATTTTATCATCTTGTTTTAATTGAGGAGTATTATTATGTTTATTCTGAGGTGTATCCTGCAAGTAGTGGTAATGTTTCAGGAGCTTGGGAATATTCTTTAGACGAAGTAGTAAGCCTGTTTGCAAATCCGAATTGGGGATTTGATTTTAATTGTTGGAAAATTGACGGAATAATTGTTAGCTATGATAATCCTTATGAGTTTAATATGCCAGCAAATGATGTTTATATTACAGCACATTTTGTCCCTCAGAGTGCAACACTTTATGATGTTACTCTTGTTTCAAATCCTGTTGGTGCAGGCATCCTTATGGGGGCAGGGCAATATGTCGTTGGAGAAACGGTAACAATTAATTTAACCGAAAATACGGGGTACGAATTTATTAATTGGACTGATGCTACTTCTAATGTGGTTGCAACTAATCCCGAATATTCTTTTATTATGACTGATACGAATGTTGAATTGACTGCGAACTTTAATGACCAGACCAATATTGATGAGCTTAGTATTGAAGAGTTTGACATATATCCGAATCCTTTTTCAGACATACTTTACATTAATAATTATCAGTCTGCAAGTAAAATTTCTTTTACAACAATTACAGGTCAAATTATTACAGAATTTAATAATTTTAACAATTCACAAATAAATACTTCTGATTTACCTAAAGGGTTTTATTTGTTGATTATTGAAAATATAGAAGGTCAAAGGTTTGTAAAGAAAATTTTAAAACAGTAAAATAAAACGTTTATAATAAAAAAGCTCTTACACTTTGTTAAGAGCTTTTTTATAGTGTTTTGTTGGTTTACCCGTATTGCCTAAATTGTGATTTAACTCGTATTATTGTTCTCAGTGAGGGCTTAGTTTCGCTTATTACTAAGTAATTCGCTGTTTATTACTTTTTGTAAAAACGCAAGCAAATATCTGGCTTATGCTGTTAGTAGGGCAGTTGTTTCATGTAATCAATAATCTGATTAAGCCCTTGTTGTAGTGGCTTTTTTACAGCAGCACGCATAATCATATTAAGGTTTGCTCTAATAACTATACGTACAGCAGTTTCGTAAGCCGAAATGCTTTTAAGTTGTATCCATAAATTTAAATTGTAAGCAGAATTGTCTGCCGCTTTTATTTTGATAGTTTTATAGGCTGTGCGTTCGATAATAATTAAAGACATTTTTTGACCTTTAACTGAAAAACTACAAGTATCTTCGTTTGCTTCCCAGTCTTGTACATCGGGTGGTACTAAACGGGAAATATTGCGTAAATCTGCAAAAAAATTAAAAATTCGTTCATCAGAGTTAGAAATCTTACCAGTTTTGCTAATTATTTCGAGTGGTTTCATTTTATTCGACTAAATTTTATTTTATTTTACAAAATTATAAAATTATGTTGTAGAAAAAAGGAATTTGTTATTTCTCAGATATTAAATGGTGTTTGTCAATACACTCAGTGTGTGATTCATAATATTCGAGTTCGAGGTTTGCGAAGTGCTGGCAATCAGGAGTTTACTCCGTTAGCTGACGAGTAACTGATTACCAATGCAAATATAACGCAATACATTGATCTGCTAGCCAGCGGAGAATTGCAGAATTTAGCTAAGCGGTATCACGAACATCGCTAAATTAAAATTCCATTGTGAGTAAATTTGACATTATAGATGGACATTATTTTACTGTTATTTTCTATTTATTATTTACCCTGACCTTTAGGTCGGGGGTGAATAAATTATAATTATTATTGGCTTTAGCCATGAATTTAGAACCTAAAAGTTTTTATTACTGTCAGGGCTAAAGCCCTTTTTCTCGTTTATGTTCTTGCCCCCGCCCTAAAGGACGGGGTTAATCTTTATTTTCTTCTCCAACAAAGGACGGGGTTAATCTTTATTTTTCTTCTCCAACAAAGGACGGGATTAATCTTAATTTTTCTTCTCCAACAAAAACGGGGCTAATCTTAATTTTTATTCTCCAACAAAAATGGGCTTAATGTCGATTTTTTTTCCGCTAGCTTAAGGATGAGATTAATCTCTAATATTTGTCAATAAAGTTAAGTGTTTAAGTTGTAATATTCGAGATTAAGGTTTGCGAAGTATTGGCAATCAGGAGTTTACTCCGTTAGCTGACGAGTAACTGATTACCAATGCAAACATAACGCAATACATTGATCTGCTAGCCAGCGGAGAATTGCAGAATTTAGCGAAGCGGTGTCACGAACACTGCTAAATTAAAATTCCATTGTGAGTAAATCTGACATTATAGGTGGACATTGTTTTACTGTTATTTTCTATTTATTATTTACCCTGACTTTTAGGTCGGGGTGAATAAATTATAATTATTATTGGCTTTAGCCATGAACTTAGAACCTAAAAGTTTTTATTATTGTCAGGGCTAAAGCCCTTTTTCTCGTTTATGTTCTTGCCCCCGCCCTAAAGGACGGGGTTAATCTTTGTTTTTCTTCTCCAATAAAGGACGGGGTTAATCTTTATTTTCTTCTCCAACAAAGGACGGGGTCAATCTTTGTTTTTCTTCTCCAACAAAAACGGGGTTAATCTTTATTTTTATTCTCCAACAAAAACGGGGTTAATCTTTATTTTTATTCTCCAACAAAAACGGGGCTAATCTTAATTTTTATTCTCCAACAAAAATGGGCTTAATGTCGATTTTTTTCCGCTAGCTTAAGGACGAGATTAATCTCTAATATTTGTCAATAAAGTTAAGTGTTTAAGTTGTAATCTTTGAGATTAAGGTTTGCGAAGTATAGGCAATCAGGAGTTTACTCCGTTAGTTGACGAGGAACTGATTATCAATGCAAGCATAACGCAATACATTGATCTGCTAGCCAGCAGAGAATTGCAGAATTTAGCGAAGCGGTATCACGAACACCGCTAAATTAAAATTCCATTGTGAGTAAATTTGACATTATAGATGGACATTATTTTACTGTTATTTTCTATTTATTATTTACCCTGACCTTTAGGTCGGGGTGAATAAATTATAATTATTATTGGCTTTAGCCATGAACTTAGAACCTAAAAGTTTTTATTATTGTCAGGGCTAAAGCCCTTTTTCTCGTTTATGTTCTTGCCCCCGCCCTAAAGGACGGGGTTAATCTTTATTTTCTTCTCCAACAAAGGACGGGATTAATCTTTATTTTTCTTTTCCAACAAAGGACGGGGTCAATCTTTGTTTTTCTTCTCCAACAAAAACGGGGTTAATCTTTATTTTTATTCTCCAACAAAAACGGGGCTAATCTTAATTTTTATTCTCCAACAAAAATGGGATTAATGTCGATTTTTTTCCGCTAGCTTAAGGATGAGATTAATCTCTAATATTTGTCAATAAAGTTAAGTGTTTAAGTTGTAATCTTTGAGATTAAGGTTTGCGAAGTATAGGCAATCAGGAGTTTATTCCGTTAGCTGACGGATAACTGATTACCAATGCAAATATAACGCAATACATTGATCTGCTAGCCAGCGGAGAATTGCAGAATTTAGCGAAGCGGTATCACGAACACCGCTAAATTAAAATTCCATTGTGAGTAAATTTGACATTATAGATGGACATTATTTTACTGTTATTTTCTATTTATTATTTACCCTGACCTTTAGGTCGGGGTGAATAAATTATAATTATTATTGGCTTTAGCCATGAACTTAGAACCTAAAAGTTTTTATTATTGTCAGGGCTAAAGCCCTTTTTCTCGTTTATGTTCTTGCCCCCGCCCTAAAGGACGGGGTTAATCTTTGTTTTTCTTCTCCAATAAAGGACGGGGTTAATCTTTATTTTCTTCTCCAACAAAGGACGGGGTCAATCTTTATTTTTATTCTCCAACAAAAACGGGGTTAATCTTTATTTTTCTTCTCCAACAAAAATGGGATTAATGTCGATTTTTTTTCCGCTAGCTTAAGGACGAGATTAATCTCTAATATTTGTCAATAAAGTTAAGTGTTTAATCTGTAATCTTTGAGATTAAGGTTTGCGAAGTATTGGCAATCAGTAGTTTACTCTGTTAGTTGACGAGTAACTGATTACCAATGCAAACATAACGCAATACATTGATCTGCTAGCCAGCAGAGAATTGCAGAATTTAGCGAAGCGGTATCACGAACACCGCTAAATTAAAATTCCATTGTGAGTAAATTGGACATTATGGACACACACTAAAGAATCTAATGTCTGTGCTTAGATTGAAAGCATACTTTTTCTCGCTACTCTTTGTGAAAAGATTTTATATTTTTGTAAAAAATAGTTTTTAATGATATATCCACAAAATTTTGAAAGCAAAATAGGGTTTGACATAATTCGTAGTAAGATAAAAGCTGCGTGCTTGGGTAGTGCTGCAAAACTATTAGTTGATGAGATGCAGTTCTCTAATAATGTTGACTCTATCAGATTAGTATTGGACGAAATCCAAGAAATGATAGCAATTTATAACCTTAAGGATAATTATCCGGTAAAAGCGTATCCCGAAACAGATGGAATAATATCTAAATTAAAAGTAGAACATAGTACTTTAAATGTATCTGAGCTTATTGATATTCGTATTTTGCTTGATAATAGTAAAGCATTACTAGTCTTTTTTAAAAAAGATGATAAAAATGAGTTTCCGAGCTTACAGAATAAGATAAAAGGTTTAGTGTTTCCAAAATATCTTTCTGATAGAATTGATGCCGTTTTGTCAAAAAATGGGACTATTAAAGATAATGCTTCTCCTAGACTGAAAGAGATACGAAAAAACTTATTGGCATCAAAAAACTCTGTTAGTAAAAGTCTTAATAATATTCTTACTGAAATTAGAGACAAAGCTTGGGTAGATCGTGATTTATCTGCGACATTAGTTAACGGCAGACTAGTCCTTCCGATTGCATCAACTTTTAAGAGAAAAATTGATGGACTAATACACGATGAGTCGGCAAGTGGAAAAACATCTTATATAGAACCCCGCGAAGTTGTTGAATTAAATAATACTATTCGTGAATTAGAATTTGAAGAAAACAGGGAGATTCAAAAAATATTATTTGACATTACAAACGAATTTAGACCCTATCAAGATGAATTGGTATCTATGGCTAATATGGTAGCTGAGCTAGATGTGTTGCGTGCTAAAGCTGTGTTTTCGGTTTCAATTCAAGCTATTAAACCAGCTGTTGACGAAAGTCCACAAATGGATGTTTTTAACGCCAAACATCCACTTCTTTATCTTGCATTAAAAAAAGAGCAAAAGGAAATTGTTCCTACTAGTTTTAAACTTGATATTGATAATCGGATATTGTTAATATCGGGTCCTAATGCTGGAGGGAAAAGCGTTAGTTTAAAAACAGCAGCTTTGATTTTATATATGGTTCAATGTGGGCTTCCCGTACCTGTTGGAGGACAAACAGTAATTGGGGTTTTTGATGGTATTTTTATGGATATAGGGGATCAACAATCTTTAGAAAACGATTTGAGCACTTATAGTTCACATTTAACAAATATGAAATATTTTTTGAAAAATGCAGATGATAAAACTTTAATTCTTATTGATGAGTTTGGATCTGGAACAGACCCAGTTATTGGGGGAACAATAGCTGAGGCAATACTCGAGGAGTTAAATGCAAAAAATTGTTTTGGTATAATTACTACGCATTATTCAAATCTTAAAATTATGGCTTCTAATACATCTGGTATTCAAAATGCAGCCATGCTGATAGACCAAAATAAAATGGAGCCTACTTTTATTTTAGAGTCTGGAATGCCAGGAAGCTCTTATGCGATTGAGATTGCTCAAAGAATAGGTTTGCCGCAAAATATTATCGAAAAAACTAAAGAGAAAGCAGGAACCGATCAGTCTAATATGGATAAGTTTCTTAGAAGAGTGCTGAGAGATAAAAAATACTGGGAGAGGAAACGTCAACAAATTCGTAAACAAGAAAAAATCCTAGAAGATAGTATCGAAAAAAATATTATTGAGTTAGAGAGCCTTAAGCTAAAGAAAAAGCAAATAATGGGTGCGGCTCAAAAAGAGGCAGAGCAATTACTTAAAGATGTAAATAAGCAAATCGAGAATACAATCAGAAAAATTAAAGAAAGTAACGCCAATAAAGATAAAACAAAACAGGCACGTAAAGAAATTGAAGATTTTAAAAATGATTTTAAGATAAAAGCAGAAAACCAAAAGGATGAGATAGGACAGAAATATCAACATTATAAAAAAAAGCAGGAAGAACAAAAAGTACGAAAAAAACAAGTCAAAGATACTGGTAATCTTGAACAAAATAAAAAGCTTGAATTTGTAAAAATTGATAAGACTCAAATTCATATTGGGAGTAAAGTTCGTGTTGAGGGGCAAGAGGTTATTGGTGAAGTAATTGATCTTGGAAGAAAAAATGCAGTCGTAAGTTATGGTAATATGTACACAAGTATCGCAACAGGCAGACTGCAAAAAGTAAGCGAAGATGAATATAAAAAGCAAAATCGGTCTGCTAAAGGATTACATTTTAATTATAACGAAAAGGTGTTGAACTTTAAACCATATATAGATGTTCGTGGTGAAAGAGTGGATGAGGCTGTTGCAAAAATTACTGAGCTTGTAGATGAGGCTGTGATGCTTGGATTTAAGGAACTTAAAATATTACACGGCAAAGGAAACGGAATACTTCGTAAAAATATACGCGATTTTTTACGTACAATTTCACAAGTCCAAAATTGTTATGACGAGGATATTCAATTTGGCGGAAGTGGAATTACTATTGTTAAATTAAAATAATAAAGATTATACTTGTTGAAAATTATTGAAAACATCTAACTCCTCCAGAGGGGCTTCTTTTAATAAAATTGTTTTAAAACCCATTTCCCTTGCGGTAATTATATTTGGCTTACTGTCATCAATAAAGATGGTTTCGCTAGTAATTAAATTGCCGTCTTGCAGAACATATTCAAAAATCTCTCGTCCAGGCTTTTTTAAATTTATTTCATGAGAGAAGTATGCTTTTTCAACCAAGCTTTCCAGTCCGTTAATATTTTGTGTTTTTTTGAGTAAAGTGGTATAAAAATCGTAATGTATTTTGTTAGTGTTACTCAATATAAAAGTACGATACTTAGTTTTAAGCTTTTTGAGTAACTCAATTCTTTTGGGTTCATAGTCTAAAATTAGGGCGTTCCAGCAGTCAGTAATAATGTCATCAGTAAGATTGGTGTTAGTTATTTGTCGAAATTCAGTGTAAAACTCTTTGGGTGTGATGTTTCCAACTTCTAATCTGTCAAATATTTCCGATTGAGCTGCCAGAGTATATAAATTCTCAAAGTTCTCAAGTCCTTTATTAGCAAAGGCAACTTCGCTTAGTTTGGTATCAATGTCTAATATCACATTCCCTAAATCAAAAATAATGTTTTTTACTTTATTCATAAAATTACTCTTTTAAAAATTAAATACATACTCACAAAAGCTCTATAATTAATGGATCTAAATGAAAATGATAAACCGATAATCCGATAACCTGATCAACTGATAAATCATTTTCTCACAAACACTCCATTTTCAAATTCTCCAATATGAAGTACTTGATTTTTTTCGCTGACTAGTATTCCTTCTCCATTAGGTCTATTGTTCGATATTTCACCAATATACACTCTTTTATCTGATTTTTCAATTATAATTCCTTTTCCAGAAAGAGAAGAATCTTTCCATTCGCCTATAAAAAACTTATCAGGATTTTCGATTATGCAAATGCTATCTTGTATGTTTCCAGTTTTGTTGTCAAAATAAGCATAATATGTTGTACTGTCGGGCAATTCGCGAACTCCAAAGCCATCTGCAATAGAATTAGTGAAATAACCAGTGTGTTTTATGTTGTTATTTATCATTAAATTGATGCCATTATTACAATTTCCTGTTAGGCAAGCAGTGTCTTTTTTTGAAAAGAAAAATGGCTTTGGATAAATAGAGTCTTCAACTTCCCAAGATTTGAATTGTCCTGAAGCTCCTGTCCATAAAACACCCAGTCCTTTTTTTTCTCCTTTTTCGAGTAATCCAACATAATAATCGTTAGAGTTTGCATATATTTGTTTACCGAAATTTGTGTCTGTGCTTAATCCTGCAAAGCAATCTCCTTTTGAATTATAGGACACGATAAATCCGCTGCAGCACATTCCATCGATAATCTGACCAGCAACTCCAAACCTATTTTTGTAACTTGTGTAACCAAAATCTGCAAATCTATTTTTGTTAAAAAATCCGCTATACGACTCACCGTCTTTAAATACTATAAGACCCAGTCCGTGTCTTGCACCATTATTAAGATTACCAATATATGTAAAATCTTGTGTAATAACTTTTGCAAGTCCGTTTAAACTGTCGTTAGAGAAAATTCCTTCTTTTATTTCAAATTGCTTAGATTTTTTGTTTCGTGTCTCATAAATTCCTTTGCCATGATATTTTGAGTCTTTGAAGTTTCCTGCATATCTGTACAAATAATCATTAGATTCTTTGGTGTATTCGCCTTGTCCTTCAAATTTTCCATGTTTGAACCTACCTTTGTATTTTATTTTAAAAGATTTTTCATTCGTTTCCCACTCACCGTAACCATCAAACTTTCCATCTGTGAAACTCCCAAAATAATATATTTTCTTTTTGTCTTCTTTTATTTGTGCAGTACCTCTGCCATTTTCACAGTCTCCCGATAAGCATTTTACTTGTGCATTAACTGACGGAATTATAAAAATACAAAATATAAATATCAGAGGATATTGCATTAGTTAATGTGTTTATTGAGCAAATATAACAAAAATGTAGTTTTATACTCGTTTTAATTTGAACATTTATTTATTTGGGACTTCCTTATTCTCTTCCAATAATTTGGCACAACTGCATAAATCCTCATACCATTGTTCTCCATATTTTCGGATAAGCGGTTCTTTTAAAAATTGATATATTTTGACATTTTTTTTATCTCCAAGTTTTATTGCATCCTTACAAATACTCCAAACATCGTAATTCACCGCATCAAAATCATTGTATTTTTTTATTCTAATAGGATAAAGATGGCATGAAATGGGCTTTCGAAAATCGACTAAACCTTCTTCCCACGCTTTTTCGATAGCACAATAAGCAATTCCTTTATCATCGTATTGAGTAAAAACGCAAGCACCAGAATTTTTCAATATTGTTGTTGTCAAATCGCCCTCTATGTCAATCATCCAAACGCCTTTTTTGTCGATTTCAGATTTACCTTCTGCTGTAAGGCGATTGTAAATTGTTGGTAATAGTTTCTCTATAATCTCGGCTTCTTTTTCTTCTAAAGGAGCTCCAGAATCGCCTTCTACACAACATATTCCTTTGCATTTGCTTAAATCACAAATAAAATTCTTTTCCAGAATGTCGAAATGAACTATTTTATTGTCAATGTCAATCATATTTCAGTTATAAAAACACAAAAATAGTAAAATGATTTTACTATTTGTAAGCCACTTGTGTGTTTCATGTTTTATATTCACATTCTTTGTTAAACTTTGCGAAAAATTACACATTTGGACAGTAGGGAATATTATGTTTTTTAATTTTTATTGTACTGATAAGAATTATTCTTGTAAATTTGTGCAAATAAATAATTGAGTATGAAAAGTTTTGTAAGAAACATATTATTATTGTCGATTTTGATAACACTGATTTCCTGCGAAAAAAAACCTGGAGAAGGAGGTAATGTTACCATTGCAGGTTCGGTTTGGGTTAAAGATTACAATAGCACTTTTACAGAATATAGAGGAGAATATGCTGCAATGGAGGAAGATGTTTTTATTGTGTATGGTGATAATATAGGATATGATGATAAAACAAAAACAGATTATCTCGGAAATTACAAATTTAATTATCTACGTCCCGGGAAATATACAATATTTGTTTATTCTAAAGACTCTACAATGGAAACAGTAAATGGAGAAATTGCAATAATCAAAAACATTGAAATAAACCAATCAAAAGGAATGTGTTTAGTTCCACAAATAGTAATATTTAATTAATTAAATTATGAAAAAAATAGTTTTGATAGTAATTGTTGTTTTACCTTTGTTTTGTTATTCTCAAAGTGCAAAAAAAGTACGAAACAACAAAATTAGTTCAAAGACAATTACAAAGACAATTGCAATTGATACATTGATAATAACTTATGTCGATACGTTTGAAGAATTTAATAAAGATGGGAAAACAATTACTGAAATAAAATATGACATGAGTGGAGTTGTTCGACGCAAAAAAGCATATAAATACGATACTTTTGGAAATGTTAGCGAAGAACTTGAATACAACCAAAACAAAGCAAAAACTGTAAAAAAAACCTATAAGTATGATGCTTTTGGTAATGAAACTGAAATAATAAAAACAGATGAAAAAGGCAATGAAATTGAAAAACAAGTATTTACTTACGATAATAACGGATTAAAGCTAACTGCCATTGAGTATCGCCCTAGTGGAGAGATTAAATGGGAAAAGAAATATACTTACGAAATACGATAATTGAAAAACTTAGACCAAATATTAGATACGTTTGATGCTGTTTCTCTTGATGATATGAGTGCTGTTAAGCTTATGAATAGAATGGATTCTAAATTCCCTTTTAGCATAAATAGCTTGCCAGAGATATTAATCGAGTTGCAAAAAGACTATTTTGTGCTAGAAATATCAAAAAAACGCAAATTAGCTTACAGAACTTTGTATTATGATTCTGATGATTTTATATGCTATTATACTCACCAATTTGGACGTGCAAATAGATTCAAATTGCGTACACGCCAATATGTTGAAACTGACAAATACTTTTTCGAAGTAAAACAAAAGAACAATCATAAAAAGACAATAAAAACTAGAATAAAATTAACAGATAAAAATTTTGAATTGTCTCCCAAACGTCTTGATTTTGCAAAATCGACATTAAAAAAAGACATCTCAGAATTTAGTGATAAATTATGGGTTGAATTTGAACGTATAAGTTTGGTTAATAAGGCTTTTACAGAGCGGCTCACAATTGATACAGGCTTAAGGTATAAAAACCATGAGAATGAAATAAAATACCCTAAACTGGTAATATTAGAACTTAAACAGGATAAAACAGCCAAATCTAAGGCACGTCAAATTTTAAACGATAACTTTGTATATCAGTCTGCTTTAAGTAAATATTGCCTAGGTATTGCATCTTTATATCCTGTGAAAACTAATAATATAAACGAAAAATTTAGATTAATTAATAAACTTTGTAATGAAAATATTTAAAATTTTATTGCTGGGGTTTTTTCTTTTGGGGCCGCTATTGCCTGCCAATACTGGAAATGCACAAAAACCAAGTGAGCTTAAAGAAGAGTTTAGCAAGTTTGAAGAGGCAATTTATGATACCTTGCCAGTGCAGATAATAGTTAATAAAGATGCTAAAGTTAACATAAAGAATGATATTGATAAACCTAAAAAAGTAAAGAAAAAAGAGACCGTTGAGATTAGTGGTTATTTCTTTCTTAATCTGGGCATCAATTTAGTTACAGTCTTGTTAATCGTTTTCTTAATATATTATCCAAATAACAAACGGCAAGGATATATTTTTACTTTCCTACTTTTTAATATCATTATTTTTCTTCTTACTTATGTTCTTAATGAAGTCAAAATTAGTATGGGAGCGGCATTTGGACTTTTTGCAGTGTTTTCAATGTTAAGATATCGTACTGCTGGAATTTCAATGAAAGATATGACCTACTTATTTATTTTTATAGCTCTGGGTTTGTTAAATGCAATTCATCTTGAAATTTATGAAACGATTGTAATCAACGCAATTATTATACTCTTTACTTTTGTATTAGATAGCCAATTGTTTTTTAAGCGTTATAATGTAAAAAAAATAGATTATGATAATACTGAACTAACTAAACCTGAAAACAAAGAAAAACTTATCGAAGATCTACGACAACGTACAGGTTTAGATATTTTTGATGTAAGTGTAACTGGAGTAAATTTTTTACGTGACTCTGCTCGAATTCAAATATATTATCATGATTAGAAATATTATTGTTGTATTGCTATTAGCCCTTTCACCAGTTGTTTATTCTCAAGTAAATGATGCCGGTTTATGGTTAGATATTAGTGTCGAAAAACGCTTTAGTCAATCACTTTCTATTGAGTTTGCAAACTGTGAACGATTTGATGAGAATATTACTGAATTAGGTAGTATTGTAAATGAAATTGGGATTAATTATAGTTTCAGTAAAACTGATGAAATTTCTTTTTTTTATCGTATTAAATTAAATCATGCACTTGATAATTCTTACTATCCAGTACGACGATTTTATGTGGATTATGCTCATGAATTTGATTTGGGATTGTTCGATTTGAATGCTAGACTTAGAGCACAAACACAACAAAAAAACACTTATTTTTTTGACTTCGATTCTAACTCAAACTTTGCATTAAGACCTAAAATTAAACTGAGTCATCAGTACTTAAAATGGGAGCCTTATTTGTCATTTGAAGCGTATCTCCCATTTTTTGAGGATGAATATAGACCTTGTGAAAAATTTAGAGCTGTTATTGGTCTTGAATATTCACTTAATAAATATAATGCTTTCGATTTAGGTTATATGATACAAAAAGAAGTGTTTGAGGAAAATCCTGTTACTGATTTTGTGCTTTTAGTAGGATATAAGTTTAGGTTTTAGTGAAGTGATTGTAACCAATAACAACTAAGTACATAAAATTACGAATTAGTATTTGGATTAAACTTGAGATTGAACACTGCACACTACAGTCTAATACCAATTAAATTACAAAACACCCTATTGGATGTTGTAATTATTTTTTGCATATGCAAGGCGAAAAATTGCGACATAGCAATAGTTACGTCAATATTTTTTAACCCGCATTATTACCTTCGGTGAGGGCTAAAGCCGTTCACCGCTTTTTGTAGAATATGTAAGTAAATGTCAGATTGTCAAACATTTATATTGTTTATCAAAAGTCATTAATGCACCCAAATTTTGGTGCTACTTGCGATTGTCTTTGTGCATCTACTGCGTTGCTAACTTATTGAACCTTTAGCTCACGACCAAAGGGAGTAAATACATTTGTATAACTGCAAAGTTAGGCGCCTTACTTCTCCGTCAGCTGACGGATCAGCACAGGTGTATCTACACAAAGCTAATCGCATGAACAATGCGGGTTAAATCACACACACATACGCTAATAATCACAATATAATCTTTACCCGATCCAAAATTGTTGAAAAACATTTTAAAATAATCGCATAATATTATTTTATACCAATTTTTTTGTCTTAATTTGTAAATGTATTCGGTTCTTATAGATTAAAAGGGAATCCTGTGAAAATCAGGGACTATCCCCGTAGCTGTAAGTTCTATTAAGGTTTTATCTCTCTTGCCACTGACTGCCGACTGGCGGTTGGGAAGGCGATAAAACTAGAACAAGTCAGAAGACCTGCCGATTCAAAAATATTGTAGCTTTCGGGTGAAAAGCGAGAGATAAATTACATTCAGTAGTTATACCTTTCTTCCCCGTATGTTCCAAATTAATAACAAAAACTTGTAGTATTATGTATGCTTATTTTGGTGTGAAAAATATAACAGATTATTGTGTAGATAATAATACGTATCAAATAAGGTACTCAAAGCAAATATGTTGTAAAATTTATTAATTTAAATCTATTAAAAATGAAAAACACTGTTAAATTATTGTTATTATTATGTGCAGTATTGGTGAATTCTGTATTATTGGCACAAGTAAAAACCGATTTGGTCGAAAATCCAATCGCAAATATTTGGGCTTATGAAAATGATGCAAATTTAGTTATTAATTTAAACGAGAATTTTCAAGTAGGAGAAAATGAAGTTAGTTATCAAATGATTGATAATACCAATCAAGATGTTGCAGTAGCTGTTATTACTGATGCAAATTTAGAAATAGATTTTATTTCTTATGGACAATCAATAGTTATATTTAGTGCAACATATTTAGAAACTGTCATTCTTGACACAATTGTGATTGGTGTACTTCCTGTAATTGAAGGGGAATTTAGTATTGTAGATTTTGAAGATTTAGTACTTGAAGAGGATTCTTTTTGGAACGGTTCTGATGAAACGGGATATTTTAATTCTGGAATGGCCATTTTTGAGAACTCTTACAATAGCGATTGGGGTTCATGGAGTGGTTGGGCTTATTCAAATGTTAATGATATTGAAACTGCTGGATATTTAAATCAATATGCAGCTTATACTGGGCAAGGAATAGATACTCTTGCATCAGGTGGAGCAAATTATGGTGTTAGCTATCTTTTTGGGGAGTCTGTGATTAGTTTTGCCGATGATGGTAACTATAATATGAAAGGAATTCATGTTACAAATTCTACCTATGCCTACCTATCAATGAAAAATGGAGATGGTGTTGCTAAGAAGTTTGGGGGAGAAAGTGGAAATGATGAAGACTGGTTTATGTTAACAATAACTGGGAAATATCAGGGTAGCGAAACTGGGACTATAGACTATTATCTTGCAGATTACCGTTTTGAAGATAATAACAAAGATTATATAATTGAAACATGGCAATATGTTGATTTAGGTACTTTAGGTCAAGTTGATACTCTTTTATTTAGTTTAAGCTCATCAGATAATGGAGATTGGGGAATGAATACACCTGGCTATTTTTGTGTTGATAATCTGATGTTTGCTTATGATGAGGTGGTGGATATTGATGAAAATATTACAGAAAATATTTCTGTTTATCCAAACCCTGCAAGCTCGTACATTATGGTTGAAACACAATTAGAAGTAAGTGTTAATATTTATAGCATTGAAGGTCGTTTAGTCTTGTCTCAAATTGTTAATAATACTGAAACGCTTGATGTAAGCTCTTTTAAATCAGGCATATATACCATGAGTATTGAAACCTCTTTTGGACGAACTGTAAAGAGATTAATTATTAATTAAAAAATATTGGGGGACTTGTCTTTATCTTAAAGGCAAGCCTCTTTTTCTTATTTTGCAAAGTATATTTTAATAATATTATGAAAAAGACAAAGTTCTTGGCATTATTAGTTTTATTATCATTAACAGGTACTTTTACAATATCTGCACAAGGAATTTATGCACCAGCTGCAGGAGAACCTGGCTCAACTGCAATACATAAGGATAGCTCGATTATTGTAGCTTGGGCAACTAATTGTGTCGTAGAACGTGGCTATATCAATATTGTAGATACTACAGCAACTTATACGCAAAGTGGTGTAACATCAAATTTTACGTTTTTTGGATATGATAGTCTTGCATTAGGATATCCTGAAACAAATATGACTGCCGTAAGTTTAGGAGATGGAGGTTCTGCAATTCTTGAGTTTGCATTTCCGATAAAAAATGGTAATGGATATGATTTTGCTGTATTTGAAAATGGATTAAAAGCAAGCAACCCACCATATCAATATTTTCTTGAACTTGCATTTGTGGAGGTAAGCTCAGATGGGGAAAATTTTGTGAGATTCCCTTCGGTGAGTGCAACACAAACCGAAACTCAAGTGGCTGGATTTGACCAGTTAGATCCAACATATATTCATAATCTTGCTGGAAAATATATTTCAGATTACGGAACCCCTTTTGACTTAGAAGATTTGAAAGATAGTACAGGCTTAGATATTAATAATATTACACATATAAAAATAATTGATGTTGTCGGAATTATTAATTCAGAATTTTCTTCGTATGATTCGCAAGGGAATATAATTAACGATCCGTGGCCTACTGCATTTTGGACTGGTGGTTTTGACTTAAATGCTGTTGGAGTAATAAATTCATTGCAAAATAATATTGTTACAGAAAATCTTACTCCTAATAATCTTATTTTGTGGCCAAATCCTGTATCTGCAGGAGGGGTCTTAAATATTAAATCATTTAATAATACTGTAATTCCTGATACAGAATTTAGAATTGTTGATTATCACGGAAGTACTGTGGTTAGTGGAAAAATTAATTATGAGAATAGTGTAATATCAATACCTCAATACCTCAAAACAGGATTATATTTTATTTACACAATTAATTCTGACGGCAAAAAAAACACAAGCAAAATTATTATAAAATGATAAAACTAAAATCTGCATATTGTTTATGTTTGATTTTTTTGTCAGCAATAGTTTACGGACAAGGAATAGTAGATTCTACTTTTATTTTGCATCAGGTTGAAGTTAAGGCTCAGCGTACCATTAACGAAAGGGGTCTAAATATTACAAAGATAGATTCTCTTATAGTGCGTAAAAGTGCAAATTCATCTTTATCTGAGCTTTTATCGAAACATACATCTGTTTTTATTAAATCTTACGGGCAAGGATCACTTGCAACAGCCGCATTTCGTGGTACAGCAGCTTCGCACACTCAGGTAGAATGGAACGGAATAAATATTAATAATCCCATGCTGGGCCAGGTCGATTTTTCTTTAATTCCTGTTTATTTTATTGATGAAGTTTTACTTTTTCATGGTGGTAGTTCGATGCAAAAAGGAAGCGGAGCTCTTGGCGGAAGTGTTATTGTAAATTCTGAGCCTGATTGGAGAAAAGGTTTTAATGCTGATTTGATACAAACAGTTGGTAGTTTTGGTACTTATCAATCTTATATGAAATTAACAGCATGTAAAAATAAAACTCTGTTCGACCTTAGATTGTATCACGAGCAGTCTGAAAACGATTTCCAGTTTTACAATAATGCAAATGGACTGTTTAATTACGAAAACCAGAAAAATGCAGATTATGTGAAAAACGGAGCTTTGCTAAATACTTACTATCGACTTGGTGAAAACAATTTAATATCTCTTAATATTTGGGGGCAGGTGGCAAACAGAAATTTGCCGCCAATAATGTCGTATGAAGGTACTGGTAGAGACGAGTATCAGCAAGACGCTGAGTTGAGAATTAGCGGAAAGTGGAAATTATATAAAAACAAATTTAAATCGGAATTAAGCTCCGGTTACTCTAAAACAAATCTTGATTATTATTTGGCACACAACACTCCGTTAGGAGTATTTATTAACTATGATTCAAAAAGCAATACTCAAAGTTATTTTAATAAATATAGTTTTGAATATGAACCATGGACTAAAACTATAATTGTAGGAATGGCAAATTTTAATTATCACAGAGTACATATTTTTGAAAACACCAACCAAACTGGTTATGATAAGACACGGGTAGAAACCGGAATGAAACTTAGTGTGCATAGAGAATTCTGTGAGCGATTTACTGTTTATGGCCTTGTTTATAGTGAGTTTGTTGACAA
>JAQUBO010000084.1 GCA_028686735.1 Bacteroidales bacterium | reverse complement strand
ATTGACAAAACTTTTTTCTAATAGGACACAGCTTAATAACACAGTGCAAATTTAAAAAAATAGAATAACAAATATTATTAATTTGTTGGCAAAATGTCGTGGTAAAATCATTTTTTGTAGAACCCTGCATATATCAGATACCACTTACAAATAATAGCATTAAATGTTCTATATCTTTTTATTTTTTAAAACCCCGCTTTAGTTATTTCAATCAATAAGTAGTATTTTTAGCTAAACTGCGATGTGCTGCGATGTGCTGCGATGTGCTGCGATGTGCTGCGATGTACTGCGATGTGCTGAGCTTGTCGAAGTGAGCTTGTCGAAGTGAGCTTGTCGAAGTGAGCCTGTCGAAGTGCGATGTGCTGCGATGTGCTGAGCTTGTCGAAGTGAGCTTGCCGAAGTGCGATGTGCTGAGCTTGTCGAAGTAAGCCTGTGGAAGTAAGCCTGTCGAAGTAAGCTCGTAAACTCGGTTCTTGCGGACACTAAGTATTATAGGGTAAAGCATTGTTTTATGAAAGAAAAAACTCTGACACAAATTCTGTGTCAGAGTTAGATGAATTTTATATTAAATCAGGGTCTTTTTAAAGCACGACTATTCTTAGCTAAAATTTTTATTGTTCTTCATAAATATAGAATTCCGTATATGTTTTATCCTCGTCTGGGTCATATCTATTCCCAGGAGCATACCATTTATTTAAACCAATATATGCAATACCTCTAGTTGCTTTATGATCAGAATCGTTAAAACAAGAAACTTTTGTCCAAGTCTCTGCACCATCAGTAGTTTTGTAAACATCATATGCATGTACTCCTAAACCATTTTGAGCATCAAAGAAACTAATGCAATTAAACCATGGGTCAAATTCAGAAACATCACCAGAAAGAGCAATATCTGTCCATGTAAGTCCACCGTCTGTTGTTTTACTTAAATAGCATGTGTTATTGGTTACGCCAACAACATATCCTGTATTATCGGTAGGGAAATTTACATCATAAATATAAGTAGTTCCTATTGCGGTATATGTCCATGATTGTCCAAAATCAGCTGATCTTGCCATATAAATATCAGCATCACCACCCAACATTTTTATAGGTACATTAATAACACCATCCTCGGAAAGATTCATATCTACTTCTGGGTTAAATTGTAGATGAACTGGCAAATCTATTACCTCAGTAATTTCATGTGTTGTATTTGAAACTCTATATAAAATACTAACACCACTACTATGGCCATAAATATCATGTCCAATAAACACAGCATCTGTACTATTAACCGCTAGTACATCCCATGTTCCAAATGAAGCATTATTAATTTCTGACCATGTTTGTCCTTTATCAGTTGTATATTTTATCTTACTAGCATTACCCATGCCACTTATCCAAGCGGCCTTTTCTATCATATAGCCATTTGTAGAGTTATGGAATTTATAATAAGGCTCTGATGTAGAACTCCAAGTTTGCACATTAAAATCAGTATTAATTACAGCCCAAGTTAAGCCTCCATCTTCGGTATTTAAAAGAACTTTGTCGCTGCTTTGACCCACTCCTTTTGCTAATAGCCAACCCTCTTGTGAGTTAACAAAATGTATAGATCTGGCATAATCTATAGTATTTGTTAAGTCTATTACGTTAAAACAAGCCTCTATTATGTCGGTTGTATCGGTTGTGTCAGTTGTGTCGGTTGTGTCGGTTGTGTCGGTTGGATTATCTGGATCAATCGGTTCATCCGTACATGATGAAGACCCTATTGCAAGCCCAAAAATTAAAAACAATACAATTAATACGATACTAGATTTTTTCATTTTCTTTTTTTTAGTAAATAATGCTGCAAATATACGGTGTTATGCAATTATCGAGACTACCCTTTAGTGTAGTTTTTTATAATATTTATAATATTTGTGTTTTTTGTAAAGCCTCAATACGATTTTTTACATCTAACTTAACAAATATGTTTTTTGTGTGAAACTTAACGGTATTTACCGATACAAATAGTTTTTCGGCAATCTTCGAATTATTGTATCCATTTGAAATTAACAGTAGCACATCACCTTCTCGATCTGTAAGATTAAACAAATTTACTATTTCTTTCACATGCAACTCACGGTTTTCTTTTTGTGCAGTAATTTTTGTTTTATTTTCTTCTTCTATTTGATTTATTCTATCAATATATCTAAGAATATCTGCTTGCATCTGAGTGTTTTTTAGCTTATTATTTTTTCTATATAAAATGAAGGTCATAAATGCCCCAGCAAAGAGTAAAATAATAGAAGCAATTATTAAATATAACTGAAAGATCGCCCTTTTTTGTACAGCATTGTTTAATTCTAATATCTCAATTTTGTTCTCTCTTTTATCTACTTCGTATTTTGCACTTAATAAGTTAATTTGCTTTTTTTGTTCTATTCCACTTAATTCTTCTTTAATCTTATATTTTTCACGTAGTATTTCATTAGCCTTTTTATAGTTTCTTTGCTTCTCATATATTTTGTATAACATGACTAAGCAATCTAATACTATTTCTTTATTAGAATTCTCTATTGCTAAATCAGATGCTTGAACAGATTTTTTTTCTGCCGCATTATATTTTCCTTGCCTATAATACAATTCTGCTTGATAGCTAAGTATTGGTGCGATTGCTTTTTCAAACCCTTGTTCAATACTCTTATTCAACACATAATTAAATATTGAATCTGCAATATCTAATTCATTTTTTAACAAATATACATTCCCAATATTGCTATTAACCACAAGTTGTTGTCTTACTAAACCTTGATCCTCATATAGTAATAGTGCTTTCTCATAATAATAAAGTGCCGAATCATAATCATGTACAAATTCCTCGAAATGTGTTGCTATATTATTTAAACAGCTTGCACTATTATAAGTGTCATTTTCAGCATCTTGAGAAATACTTAAAGACTTTTGATAATACTCTAAAGATTTATCACTTTCGCCAAGTTGTTGATATACTATTCCAATATTATTGAAAATTTTTGACATTCTAAACTTCATATCAAGAGACTCAAATATTTCAAGTGCTTCTAAGTATTTTTCAATAGCTGCTGGATATGAGCCAGAAACTTCTCTAACAACACCAATATTGCTAAGTTGCTCAGCATATTCAACCATCATTGTATTTTTTAGATATATATTTGCCGCAACAGCAAAGTAGTACTCAGCCAAAACATAGTTTTCTTTATAAAAATGGATATGAGCAATTTCTATACATGCCATTTCTGTATGATTTGGAAACCTAGTAACAATTTGATCTGATAAAATAATTAATTTATCATTATCATCAATGTAATTTGTATTTAAACTATCAATTAAAGTTTGGAGTAATATACTGTCTTGAGCAGTTAGCGTAGAATGTTGGATTATGCTATTTTGATGACTATTATTACATGAAAACAATAGAATTATTAGTACAATAGGAAGGAGAAATAACTTTTTCATTTATATAGTTAGTAAGTAAGTAAAATGTATCTTTACAACAGTTTCTGAACTAGTGTGTTTTAATATTTTCGCACAGCTTTTCTAAAAAAATTGGCTCAAAAATATAATTATAAATTGAATATGCAATGGTTTTTTTTATCTACAACTACCCGTAAGACAAAGTTCTCTTTTGAAAAATCATATAACTTATAATGCTTATGTCTATTGTAATCATGCCAGACAAACCTAGTCAAAATAATATTATAATGAATTATTTCTTGTAATAATCTAATCTTACAAGATACCACTTACAAATAATAGCATTAAATGTTCTATATCTTTTTATTTTTTTAAACCCCGCTTTAGTTATTTCTATTTCTAAAGGTTTACATAATTCGGAATAATGCATCCAGTCGTTTTTAGCCATTCTTTTAAGAACATACGACCAAGGAAAATAATGCCTTATAGAATCTTTTAATTTTTGATTCCTTCTATTTTTCTTCGATACAATAAGTTCATTTTCATCAAAACAAACTCCGTATTTATTAAAATACTTAGATACTAAGACCTCATCATATAAGGTTTTATTCTCTCTTAACTCGAATGGGACTTTGCGAAAATGTTTAAGTAAATTGATATCCCACAAAGGAAAATAAAGCTCATAACCAAAATGGTTGAAAACAATTGACGAATGGAAAATAAATTTTGCTAACTTTTCTTTTATATCCCAATTTTCGATGTACGGATTATATGTGTTAGAGATTATATTCTCTACTGGATAGTCTAAATTTTCAGTAATTCTTTTTTCTATTGCTTTATTGTCTTTCTTATCAAAAAACCAAAAATACTTTTTCCGCAAATGTTCAGCAAGTCGATTATTTTGTATGTTATTTTTCACTGTTTTCGAGATATAACTTCCCCCAAGGAAGTCTCCAGAGTGCCCAGGCAGAAACACAGAGTCCTCTGGTATTATTTGGTTTTCTTTAAGATATTTAACTGCAAAATATTCTTGAAGATATGGCATTGAAAAACCATTTCCTGCCAATTTAGCATATTCGTTAAAGTTGTTTGTTTCTATAAAACCCGTAGTTTCAATTTCTTCATAATTAATAAAATGCCATTCAAAACCTAGTTTAGCTGCAACTTTTTTACTAACACGCTCTTCTGCATTTGGCTTCCCATAAGTAAAACAAATAACTTTAGGATACGCACAATCTTTAAGCATACACGCAATAAGTCTGCTGTCAAATCCACCACTCAGAGGCAAAACCGCAGTGCGTCCATCTAAAAACCTTATCATTCTGTTTTGTGCAATTTTAAACTCATTGAACGTCAATTCAATTAACTCATCTTTTGGATAGTCGAAAAATTTGTCAGGAAAAAAACTCCAGTTTGTTATTACTGATTGATTACCATCAGTTCCCAGTATAATTTTAGCTCCTGATTTTGTTTTTTTAATTTCCTTATCTATTGTATCATAACCTAATACAAACCCAGCATTAATAAATTCTGCTTCAATATTTTTATTTGGGATAAATGAGTTTTTCTCTTTTACAATCATATCCCAAGAGTCAGATATTATCCATTGTGATTTATAAAAAAGAAAGAAAATTGGAAAATAATTTACAGAATCAACAATTATTTCTACCTCTTTTTCTTTTATAGAAATAAGGCTGTATATTCCATTAAATATTGGGTTCTTATCTAAATTATTTAAGATGAATTTTATTGCCTCATCCCCTGTCAAGATTTCATCATCATCAAAACAATAACCAATGAAATAATAGTTGTCGGATTTTATCCAGCTAAATGCATTATTTCCATTAAGTATGAATTTGTTCATCTTTACAATCAAATAATTAGATTTAATGCAAAACTAACAAAAAGCAGAACAGAATACATAATATAAACTTTTATATCAAGGTATTCTTGTAGTTTAATTTTGTATTTTACCTTTAAAATATAAACAAGGAAACCCTTTTCGAACACATAAGAAATAACTGTAGCATAAGCTACACCAGCTATTCCCCAGAAATTTATGAATATCAAACTAAGAATAATATTCATGATTATTTCTATAAGTGAAGAGTAAAAAATAGGCTTTGTGATTTTCATTCCTATAAGGATAACTCGAGAAAACACAAACCGAGTAACTACTATTAATATGTAGATATTAAAGATTAAAGCACTTTCTTTAAATTCAGGATTAAAAACTATGGGATACAGATATTGGCTAGTTAAAATTAAAACAATTGAGATAGGAAACATATAGTGCATCAACTTTTTTGTTCCTTGCTTTAATTCTAGCTTTGCCTGTTCTCTATTTTCCTTTTTAGAGAACTTAGGAGTCATTGCATTTCCAAAAGCAGCAATAAGTAGAACAATAAATGGCAATTCCCTAGCACCATATCTAAATATCGCAAATGTTGCCTCATCAAACTTATATGAAATAATAAAACCATCAATATATTGGGCACTGCCACTTAGTAAAATGCTCAAGACTATAGGAAGAGAAAGAAGTAGATACTCCTTCCAATATTTTGTTGATATTTCTATTCGAGAATATTTTACAATTATAATTAACAGCCACACAAACCTCAATATATTAACAAAAACTAACCCATATAATCCATATCCCAAATCATATCCAAGAAGGATAGGAAGTGTTACCGCAATTAATTGTAGTGTAAAAGTTATAACGCCGTAAAAGATAATTGCGACGCTTTTATTTTTTAATAAGTAGATGTATTCTATTAAATTTACTGGACCTGAAACAACTATATACATGAATAGAATTTTCATGTAGGGAATTTGTTTCCCACTTATACTAAATAGATCCGCTATTAGGGGTTGCAAAGCATAAACAATAACAGCTGCCAGAACGCTAAAAAAAGAAAATAGAATAAACGTATTAAATAAAAGAGGAGAGTTTTTTTCGTTTCCAAAAGTTTCGTTACTTTCAAAAACACCAAGTAGAGATTGCAGCATTCCGCCTATCCAGAAAAAGCTAACAGCTCCAGCAATTAGCAAAAATGTTTCATACACTCCTATTTGCCCAATTCCTAAATCAGACTTGGTAAAAATTATACTTATTAATAATAAAACACCAAATCGGATTATTTGAAAAAGCTGCAAAGCTCTTACATCAGTAATATATTTTCTTAGATTCAATATTTAAATTAGTAGTGTATAAGTTTTAACTATTTAGAGTTCATATTTTCGAGGTAACCAGCCATAATTTTCTGTATGTATTTCCCAATAATATCAAACTCTAGATTTACAACACTACCTACTTCAAAAGTATGAAAATTTGTAACATCATAAGTAAAAGGGATTATTGCTACTGAGAATTTATCGTCTTTTGAATTAACAACTGTTAAACTAACTCCATTAACTGATACCGAGCCTTTCTCGACAGTTATGTTTCCTTTATTCCTATCGTATTGAAAAGTAAAATACCAGCTACCATCAACCTCTTTTACCTCTGTACAGGTTGCGGTTTGATCAACATGTCCTTGTACCATGTGTCCATCCAAAAGTTTATCCATAGTCATGCTACGTTCGATATTTACTTTATCGTTTACTTTTAGCAAGCCCAAATTTGATTTATCTAATGTTTCTTGAACAGCAGTTACTTTGTAAACTTTATCATTTTTGTTAACATCAACAACTGTAAGACAAACACCATTATGAGCCACGCTTTGATCAATTCTTAACTGGTCTGCAAAAGAGCAATTAAAATAAAAGTGAAAGTTTGTTTTGTCTTTTTCGATTTTTACAAGTTTTGCGGTTTCTTCAACTATTCCTGAAAACATAATAATATTATTTAAAGTTTAAGTTTACAAACTTACACAAAAGGAATAATATTGTGGCAATAAGTGTGTAAAATTGTTAGTAAGTTTCTCACTCATCTATTTAAAACAAAAAAGCCGCAAAATTTTGCGGCTTTTTTAAATATGATAATTATTTATTAGTTTTTATATTGGAATACAAGAACGTTTCCAAAATTGCCAGTTGTTGAACTGTGATCATTAGGAGAAACAACTCCTGCTACATATTTTACAAGCTTGTATTCGCTTCCGAATTTTGCAATAAATATTTTTTCAGTATATGCTTTTGCTTCATAATCAAATTCCAATTCATATGTGGATATTGGTGTACCTGTATTATATGCTTCGCCTAATTGTGATACAGTAGTAAAATCGGCATTATCAACCAGTACCCAACCATCACAATTTGTGGTTTTTTCAACAACAGCAGCAGTTCCTGCATTATTATTTGTAGTATAATCAAAACCAATAGTTGTGTTAGGAGCATCTCCTACTAATATATTATTATATTTTGCATAAGTCTGTAGTCCTACCATTTCGTTCTCACTCCAAGCTGAAAGATTTTGAACTAAAACAACTGTAATAGCAGTATCTTTATCTGGCATTACAAAATCCGTAACTTCAACAGTTTGGTATCCTGCTTTTTCTACCATATAAGTATAAGTGTCAGCCATAATATACTCATACACATAAGGAGCTTCAGTTTTTTCAACAGAGTTAAAAGTAACTTTTGCATCTTCTATAGCAACGCCTGCTGCATCTTCAACATTTATAGTTAAAGTATAAGCCTCATCAATCATAAAAGTATATTCTTTTGTTGCTGTTTGAGGAGTCTCACTTTCATCTGTTATTTCAACTTCATAAACAATTTTAGTTACACCACCCGCAAAATCTGCTTCAACATTGTCAGTAGTTAATACATGAGAAAAATCTGTTAATCCAGCATAACCAGTTGGAGAAGCAAATACCACACTTTCAATATCTAACATTTTGTAAGTATGTTTCCAAATTGTAATTTCTTTAATACCTGCTTCAGCAGTAAAATCTATTGCAAGTGTTTTGTTATAAGTCGTTACATCACCAATTGTTACATAGTTAGACAAATTGTCGGGTGTCCATGTAATTGTTGGTTCAGCGTACTCTTTATTACAACTGCTAAAAAACATTACAGCAGCTCCAACTAATACAAATAAAATACTAAGTTTTTTCATAATTTTATACATTTAAATTCATTAATTAATTAAATTTTCTCTTTCTATTTTAGCTTCAACAACAAGTTAAAGCTGTTTATTGAACGCAAAGATAGTTAAAATATTATTCATAATTATTTATTTATCATTAATTATTTCTTAAATCTACTACTATATATTACGTTTTAATTATATTTTGTGCAAAGTAATACGCTCCGAGACTTATCATTTCACTAGTATTAAACTCAGAAAACATATATGCTGATCTAGGTTGTATATCATAAATTATCGTTTTATTCGTATCGGGAATATTAACAATTTTTCCATAATCTTTTAAAAATTCTGTATATTCTTTAGGTCTGTTTAAGCAAAATACTTTGTGAGTAAGCCTTTTGTTTATCTTACCTGTTAAAGTTTTAAAATCACGATTTAATTCTAATTCTATCCCTGGAATAATAAGATCTTTAGCCCCTGCAATACCACCTCCTAAAACAACAATCCCGTCAAAAAGAGTAATCATATTTGCTATTGCATCGCCAATAAACCTACCCATTTTTTCATAAGCTTTTATTGCTGCTTGTTGATTACCTTGTGTTTTGCCTTTAGCTATTTCATATATAATTTTGGGTTCTGGGCATATTTCATAATTTATTTTGGCATAATCGGCATAAAAATGTCTTACAGCTCTTATGCTAACACCCTCTTCGCTATTATAATTACTGTCGGCACGATTTGAAGTTATCCAAATTTCTCCAGCACACATATTATCACCTTTTATTAAAATCTTATCGTGTACAAGCCCTGCTCCAAAACCTGTTCCTAAGGTCATTCCTACAAGATTTTTATATTGTTTAGAGCTTCCTGATTTTTGTAAGGCTTGATTAATTTCTGGCAAACTTCCTGCAAGAGCTTCTCCATAAGCATATAAATCTCCATCATTATTAATAAATACTGGGACTTTAAATTTCTCCTCAAGCATTGGTCCAAGAGCCACTCCTCCTCTAAACCCAGTTAAATTCGCTAAATCACCGATAATTCCTTTGCTAAACTCAGCTGGACCTGGGAAAGCAAAACTTATTGCATCAATAGCTTGATTACTTGATTCTTTAAGCGAAGTAAAACCCTCAACAATACCACTAAGACATAATTCGAGATTATCTCCATTAGAAGGTAATATTATTTTTTCTCCAATAAACTTACCATCTTTTATGGCAGAAAACACAAAGTTTGTTCCACCAGCGTCTAATGTTAGTATTAGCATAATTTTGTTTTTAGGTTTCAAATATACGCAAAAAACAACAGAAATATGGGTTTAAAAGACCAGCTTATTATTTAATATTCGTAATGTAGAAAAAATAAACATTTATGCATCTGTTATTATAATTTGATTTTTTTTATTTTTGCAAAGAATTAAACATTAATTAGTGAATTCGAAGAAGAAAATAATAAATGACCCTGTTTATGGTTTTATAAATATACCTGCTGGAATAATATTTGATTTAATTGAGCATAAATATTTTCAACGTCTCAGGCGAATAAAGCAACTAGGAATGACTTATCTTGTATATCCTGGGGCTGTTCACACAAGATTTCACCACGCATTAGGGACCATGCACCTTATGAGCGTAGCAATAAATGTTATTAGAGATAAAGGGCACAAAATAACTGAAGCCGAAGCCGAAGCCACTAAAATTGCTATTTTGCTTCATGATATTGGACATGGACCTTTTTCACATACACTTGAGACTTGTATAATTCCCGAACTACCCCACGAACAAGTATCTTTAATGATAATGGAAAAACTCAATAAGGAGTTTAAAGGTAAACTTAGCCTAGCAATACAGATATTTAAAAATGAGTACCACAAAACTTTTCTTCATCAATTAATTTCTGGTCAATTAGATATGGATCGACTTGATTATTTAAGGCGTGATAGTTTTTTTACGGGAGTTACTGAAGGTGTTGTGGGATCAGAAAGAATTATTAAAATGCTACAAATTGTTGACGACAAGCTTGTTGTTGAAGCAAAAGGGATTTATAGCATCGAAAACTTTCTTATCGCTCGGCGATTAATGTTTTGGCAAGTTTATTTACATAAAGCAGTAGTTGTTAGCGAAGTATTGCTGATAAAATTCTTCGAAAGAGTAAAAAAACTATACTCAAAAAACAAAATCAAAATTAATAATCCTCATCTCAATTTCTTTTTAAAAGCCGATTATAATTGCAATCCCGAAAAGCTTATAAATCATTTTTGTTTGCTTGACGATTATGATATCATACATTTAATAAAAGAAAGTCTTAATTCTGAAGATAAAATTTTATCTTACCTTTCAAATGCTGTATTAAATCGTAATTTACCAAAAATTATAATAAGTAAACAAAAATTCAATTCGGAGTTTATAAATAAGATTCAAAAGAAAACTATGGAAGAACTTAACCTCTCAAATGAAGAGATTGAGTATTACATATATAATGGAGAAATCTCGAATAACGCATATAGTCAAAAAGACGAAAAAATAAATATTTTATATGGTAATAAATTGCTTGATGTTGCAGAGGCATCAGATATGTTAAATCTTGCAGTATTGAGCAAAGTCGTAAAAAAATATTATGTTTGTGGTCCTAAACAAATAATTAATTCAATTAAAAGCTAAATGGAATTTACAGCCAAACAAATTGCTGAGCTATTACAAGGTAGAGTCGAAGGAGATGATAACATTATTGTTAACTGTTTTTCAAAAATAGAAGAAGGCAAACCTGGATCTTTATCATTTTTAGCAAATCCAAAATATACAAATTACATTTACGAAACAGAAGCTTCTATTGTGTTTGTAAATAATGATTTTGTAGCACAAAAAGAAATTGCATCAACTTTAATTCGAGTAGAAGATTCTTACAAATCTATTGCCCAATTACTAGAAATATATAATTCGCTAACAGAAAAACCAAAAGGCATAGAAAAAAATGTATTTATACATAAAAAAGCCAAAACAGGTAAAAATATTTATGTTGGTGCGTTTGCATATATTGGCAAAGACGCTCAAATTGGAGATAATGTTTTAATATATCCAGGAGTGTATGTTGGTAGTGGAGTAAAAATTGGAGATAATTCGATAATTTATCCAGGCGTTAAAATATACTACAACACTATAATAGGCAAAGCTTGTACAATACACGCTGGGAGTATTATTGGTGCTGATGGTTTTGGATTTGCTCCCAATGGCAACGAAGCCTTTATTAAAATTGCTCAAATTGGAAATGTAGTTATAGAAGACAATGTAGAAATTGGTGCTTTAGTAACAATTGATAGAGCTACCTTAGGTTCTACAATAATACGAAAAGGAGTTAAACTCGATAATCAAAACCATATTGCACATAATGTAGAAATTGGTCAAAACACTGTTATTGCTGCTCAATCGGGAATTGCAGGAACTACTAAGATTGGTGAAAACTGTATGTTTGGCGGGCAAGTTGGAATAGGACCTCATGTAAAAATTGCTGCAGGGACCAAAATGTCTGCACAATCGGGTGTTGCAAATAATGTTAAAAAAGAAGATAGTATCTTGATGGGTGCACCAGCTTTCGAAATTCGAGATTATCACAAATCATATATACACTTTAAAAATCTTGATAAAATTGTAAAACGATTAGATGAGCTTGAAAAAAAACTTAATAAAAAATAAAATTGTTTAAAAAAGGCTGCGAATTATAAAATAAATCCATAACCACGGAATAACAAAAATAAAACTATCAAATCTATCTAATAAACCGCCATGTCCTGGTAGTGTGCCTCCAGAATCTTTGATGGCAAAACTGCGTTTAAACAAAGATTCAATCAAGTCGCCCAATGTTCCAAAAATTATCACAATTAGTGTAATTACTATCCAGTCTATTTTTGGAAGAATAGGGAATAAAAGATTAAGAAAATAACCAGCAATTAGTGTTAATGCAGCACCACCAATTGTTCCTTCCCACGATTTTTTTGGCGAAACTCTTTCGAAAAGACGATGTCGTCCTAAGGGTACACCCACACAATATGCCATGCTGTCATAAACCCAAATTAAAACAAAAACTCCCAATAAAACTGTTGGACTAAACAAATTACCAGTATTTTGATAATATAACATATCTCCATTAACAATAAATATTGCAAGTACTAAAGGAAAAACAGTATATACAAGTGTAAATAAAGAAACAGCAATATTTCGTATCGGTGTTTCATTTTTAGAATATAGTTCTGTAATAAAAAGCACAAATACTGGGACAGGAATAAGCCAATATAGTGCAGTATCTAAACTAAAATAATTAACAGAAAACACTAAAGCCAATATTAAAACAGTTGACAACACAGTAAGTGCAGTATTAGGTTTGTTTCGGTCATTTTTAGCTATTCTAAGAAATTCGACGTTTAGCCAAACACCTGCAACTAAAACAAAAGCGAAAAAAGTCCATTCACTAATAAGTATAAGTGCAGCTGTGATTATAACGATCAGACTACCCGTTATGGTTCGTTTTATAAAATTATTCAATTTTGGTATTATTTTCAAATTCTACACAGATCAACTTTGCCTTCTCAAAATCTTTGGAATTTACATAAACTTCTATGTCGCCAAAACGATATGACGAATCTTGTCGATTAAATACAAATACATTTATATCATTATCTTCAAGCACTTGTTTTAATAGTTCAGCCAGATACTCAGTTCCAGTTGCATAAACTAATACTCTATCATCTTGGTTATTTGTCATCTTGCTGTTCGTTTTTTACATCATGATCATTATCGTTTTTATTATTTTCGTGATACTCTTCTTTTACCCATGGTCTTTTTCCAAAAATTCGTTCAAGGTCTTCACTAAAAATAACTTCTTTTTTCAGCAAAGTTTCAGCAAGCTCATTAAGTTTATCTAAATTCTCTTTAAGCACTTGTTTTGCACGATTATATTGATTTTCTACCATGGTTTTGATTTCATTATCAATAAGCTCGGCAGTTTTTTCGCTATATGGTTTTGTAAAGCCATAATCATTTTGACCTGTTGAATCATAATATGATATAGTTCCTACATTCTTGCTCATACCAAAAAAGCTTACCATAGCAATTGCTTGTTTAGTAACCTTTTCAAGGTCATTAAGAGCTCCAGTCGAGACTTTTCCGAATACAACCTCTTCGCTTGCTCTACCACCAAGTGCCGAGCACATTTCGTCGAGCAACTGCTCTTTTGTTGTTATAGATCTTTCTTCGGGCAAATACCAAGCAGCACCAAGAGCTTTTCCCCGAGGTATAATAGTAACCTTAAGTAATGGATTTGCGTATTCTAGTAACCAACTCACAGTTGCATGACCAGCTTCATGAAAAGCTATTGTTCTTTTTTCTTCAGCAGATATTATTTTAGTTTTTCTTTCAAGTCCTCCAACTATTCTATCCACCGCATCAAGAAAATCTTGTTTTTCGATACTTTTTTTATTACTACGTGCGGCAATTAAGGCAGCTTCGTTACAAACATTAGCAATATCGGCACCACTAAAACCAGGAGTTTGTTTTGCAAGAAAACTTATTACAATCTCATCCGACATTTTAAGATTTCTTGTATGAACTTTAAAAATAGCTTCGCGCTCAACAATATCAGGTAATTCAAGGTGTATTTGTCGGTCAAAACGCCCTGCTCTTAATAAAGCTTTATCTAAAATATCTGCTCTATTGGTAGCTGCCAGCAATATAACTCCACTATTTGTATCAAAGCCATCCATTTCGGTTAGTAATTGATTAAGAGTGCTTTCTCTTTCATCATTAGACCCAAAGTTAGCATTTTTTCCTCTCGCTCTTCCAATAGCATCAATTTCATCAATAAAAATTATACAAGGTGATTTTTCTTTTGCTCTTTTAAAAAGGTCTCTCACTCTTGAGGCACCAACACCTACGAACATTTCAACAAAATCGCTACCACTTAATGATAAAAAAGGCACATGAGCTTCGCCAGCGACAGCTTTGGCCAACAAAGTTTTTCCAGTACCTGGAGGTCCAACTAACAAAGCTCCTTTAGGTATTTGTCCTCCTAATTTTGTATATTTAGAAGGGTTTTTCAAAAAATCTACAATTTCCATGATTTCAACTTTAGCTTCATGGAGTCCAGCGACATCGTTAAAATTAACTTTAACTTTTTTCTCTCTATCAAAAACTTGCGCTTTTGATTTTCCAATATTAAATATTTGATTTCCACCAGCACCACCACCACTCATTTTCTTAAAAACAAAAAACCATAATCCAAATAGCAAAGCAATTGGCAACACCCAACTAAGAATTTCGCCCATATAATTATGCTCTGTTTTATATTGTGTCATTATTTTTTCTTCGGGGGCAAAATCTTGCTGAGCCTCTTTAAATTGTCTTTCAAAAGTTTCAACATCTCCAATAACGAAATAGTAATGTGGCCCGCTGTTTCCCGAAAAACTTAATGGACTACCACCTGATACATCTTTAAACTTTTCATCAGCAAGTTTATTCTGCTTAATATACACATCAACTCGTTCCTTATTAACCACAACCACTTTTTCAACATCTCTGTTAACAAGAAGGTCATTTTCAAACTTATCACGAGTTATTTCATTTGAAGACCCTCCAAAATTAATAAAATTAAAAACAATAAAAATCCCTATCAAAACTATATATATCCAATAACGATTTTTATTATTAGGCATCTTACCAGGGGTTTTAGGTTTTTGTTGTGGGTTTTTATTATCAAATCCTTTTTTTTCTTCCATTATTTCTTATATATTGAATTATAAACCTTTTTTATAAATTAATTGTTCAAAAATTAGATTAATTACTTATTAATAATGTTTTGGCATCTGCCCAAAGTTGTTCGAGTTTATAAAACTCTCTTGCTTGAGTTTGAAAAACATGTACAACAACATTTACATAATCGAGTAAAATCCATTCTTTATTGTCATATCCTTCTTTTTTCCATGGTTTTTCACCTATATTCTCCTTAACCATTTGCTCAATACTACTTGCTATTGCACTAACTTGCGTTGATGAGTTAGCATGACAAATAACAAAATGTTCAGCAACTGTATTGTCAATTTTAGTTAAATCTAGATTAAGAAGCTCTTCACCTTTTTTTTCAAGTATTGCATTATTAATGGTTTTTAAAAGTACTGCCGTTTCTTGTTTAATTCTTAGTTTTACCATAAAAACATATTTTTTTGCAAATATACATAATTATATTCAACCCACATTACTCATATATTAATATTAGTTTTAGTTGATTAATAACTAATACCGACAAAAACTAAGTTTACAAACTTACTTCGACAAACTATTAGTATTGCAGAATGGATTTTACTTTAATATGCTTAGTAAATAACATTAATCAATTATACTAGAAAACTAGATTATAAAATGTTTCCATCTCTTATCTGTCTATCAACAGACAG
>JAQUBO010000083.1 GCA_028686735.1 Bacteroidales bacterium | reverse complement strand
GAATTGCAGGTGTTTCGTGTATTTATAATGATACCACACCTTCTGATTTAATAATCGACAATATAGCTTCTATGGCTTTGAGTAGAGCGTCCGCTTGCAATGCAGGTACTATAAGCCCATCTCATGTGATAATGGCTATTGGTTGCAATTCACAAGTCGCTGATAAGACCTTGCGAGTCTCTTTTGGCATTAACACTATCATCGGAGATGTTACAAGCCTCTGTGATGGTTTAATTAACGCATTAACAGGCATACAATATAACAAAACAGAGAGGAGAGTGTAAAGTGTTGAGCCCAATGGAATATCAGATAGAGTTGTTAAGTCAAGCCAAGTACTACAAGCCTCACAAGCATTTGGCATTATTGGCTATGATCACAAGCTTGGAAATGAAAGATTTTACGGATAATCGTTTGTTTTATGATGATGATTTCAGACTAACTTTTTCAAGCTATTTCAAAAAGTATTCAAATGGAAATGATAGGGATCGTCCATTTAACCCATATTTTCACTTACGCTCACTACCATTTTGGGAACTGATTCCCAATACTGGTAAAGAGAAAGAACTCCAAACTACTTCTTCCATAGGCGGCCCAGGCGAACTGTTATCTCTGGTGTCACATGTTGAAATTCAAAGTGAGGTTCTTAATGCACTTAAAAATCCAGAGTATCTTGAAATAGTAAAACAGAGAATTATAGGTATCCTCCAAAAATACCATACGAATAAAGAGAGAGTGTTCAGCAATTCAGAAGAGGCAGAGCGTTATAAATCAGAATCAGTAGATCGCTGCTACTCAGATTACTTATCTTCGCTCATTAGTACAAACCCATGCAATGAAAATGCCATCGCCGAAACTCAATCTGTAAATCCCCAGTTTAGTACCATTCACATCGAGCATCCTTTGGTGGGACAGATTTCACGAGAGCTCAAGAATAATCTGGGTAAACACATAATCATAACGGGGCATGCCGGGGATGGCAAAACTACGATTGCCATAGATATACTACAGCGCTTGAAGGGGTTGAATACAGGCATTAGTTTATCTGAGCCCTTACTGCCGAGGGAAGACCTTGATGATCCGAGGATTACAATCCTCAAAGACTTTAGTGAAAGAGAAGAAAGAGCAGATTTATCACTGATCGACGAACTTAAGTCGCTAAACCGCAGATTCCTAATAATCTCGAATACGGGAACCTTGTTGAGTTTCTTTCGTGAGCATGCAAAGAATTGGGATATAAGTCCAGTCCAAGCCGAAAGCAAAATCCTTACGGCTATAAGCGCTGAGGGTGGATTTCAAGAACTAGAGTTTTCCGGGATCGAATTCATGGTGTTTAACCTTGCTTTGATGGACAACTTAGTATTGGCGAAAGCTATTTTCAGCAAGATGATCCGAACAGAAAATTGGGAGAGTTGTACAGCTTGCTCAAAACAGAGATACTGCCCTATTTACCAGAATGTGAGCATCTTGCAAACAGTACAAGAGCAGGTGGTGGACAGATTATTTTTGATCTACAGGCGTTTACATGAGTATGGGAATCGCCTTACTATAAGGCAAATCACCTCTCATATGGCGTATTTGCTAAGCAGTGGGCTAAACTTTGACAACGTTCACGAGAACATGGTAACGCTGGGATCTGAGTATTTATTCTTTAACCGAATGTACGGAGATGACGGTAAATCGATCGACAACATTGCCAGTGAGATGAAAGCAATAGTAGAATTACGAAGACAGACATTTGGAGAGCTACTAAATTCTAAACAAGAGATGAACCTGTGGTTAAGGCCAGTTGCGGATACATCTATCGTAGTACATTCATCGGTGGCAAAGGTATTTTCCAAATTGCGGAGAGTAGGGATGTCTTCCTTGGCACCCGATAATTCCAAGATAAGCCCTGATAATGCAAGAATGCAGGTGCGCAGACTGCTATTTTTCTTCATCCAGGGTGAAAGCGAAAGCAAAGAAGTAATTTGCGCATACTTGAAATCCCCTAACATTATGCGCTGGCAAGCGTGGCAGAAAGATGGCGCAAGGCTTGACAATGCTTACAAAACCAGATATGCAAATATGATCTATCATGTGATCCAAGAATACTTCACCGGGATAAAAATTCCAGAGGGCATCGGCTATCAAGACGGAAGATTGTACATCACTTTGTCCCGGAAACAAAACGAAGTAAGGCAAAGTGCACAAATAGTGATAGCTGAGTTCGATTGGTCTCAAAGCATATCTCTTGATATTGTAAGAAGCACAAGTGCTATAGGCGCCGGGAAGTCTGAATTAGCTTTGGTAGGCAAAGGCTTGCTCGATGGAATTAGTCTCAAACTGGGGCTACCCTTCCTGGATTATGTGACCCAAAGACATTACGGAGAAATCGGGGAACTTTTAAAAGCATCCTATCGAGAAAGGCTGGAGCGTTTCAAGACTCAAATCTTGGGAAAAACAGCTTATGGGAAAGATGAGATGATGATAGTCCGGCTGAGGAATGACAATAACTTCAAACGTCAGAGATACGCGGTGAAATCACAGTATTTGGAGGTTTATGATGTATAGCAAGACTTTCCCCTTTGACGCGTCAAGAGAACAAGCGTTCCGCAGTAATCCGGCAATTAGATTGTTTGGAAATAGATTCAGCACAGATCAAACGACAATGGAGTTACTCAGCGAATTCTTATTGGTAGCAAGCTCTCAAAAACGAATCGATGGGCAAGAATTTAGCAGCTATCTACCTGCTAAGAGTATCCTGGCAGGATGGAAGGATACAGAACTGGAATACTCTCCCAAGATAAGATTAAACCTGAAGCTTCTATCCTTCCTAAGCGCTTCAAGATTGGATTCCAGGCATATAACGCACCGCCAACATTACAAATCCTTGGTAGATGAGTTACGGAAGCGGATCAAGATTGAAGGCGGCAGCAAGACAGAGGTGATCAAAACTATAGAGAACCTATTATTGGGATTTCAGGGGGCCGGAAATGGTAGAACTTGGTGTGCGCAGAGCTTTTTGCCTATTACAAGAGCACTAATCGCTGGAGAAGCCATTTGGAATGAAACTAAAGCGAATAGTCGCCCAGTTGACTCATGGTTAAAAGTAATGGATAACTCAAGATTGTACTTTTCGTTAAACAAACACAGATTCTTAGCAAGAGGTGGAGAACTATTATACCTTCAAATCTGCAATGCCTTGAATCAATCTGAGGAATCCGTCCGAATTTGGGCAGAATCTGCAAAACTGGAGCTGGAGCCTGAAGAAATGAAGCCCTCCTTGTTATTGTTGGAACTGGAACGAGAGTTGGGAAAGCTATTTGGAAGATGCCCGGCAGTGATAAATGAGCTTGCTGATTTTATAGACCAGGGCTTAGATTCTGAAACTGCAGCGATGACGGATGGTGAAGAGTATCATCCCAGATATGTGGAAGCCGGATGGTGCAATAGCGATAGCTGGCAGGAAGGCTATTTATTGGCAGTTGATATCGTTAGAACTTTAAAATCTGGCTATGATGTATTAGACAGCGTTTATTATCTGGAATCTCTATTCATGCTACATGCTTTGAGAAGTCTTGGCACTCAGAGCATCAGAACTCTATATAAAAAGGATCAAGTTTGGCCGGGTTATTATCTGGCAGTAACGGCTCCCAACGAAAGCAATGGTGCTTTGAAGCGAATATCACATCAGAGTCTAAAGAACATCCAAAAGACAATATTTATGGCGATCAGAGAGTATTATAATGGCTCTGATGATGAGCAAGACGGAAAAATCTTGAAAGAAGCAGATAAAAGGTCAGGGCATAAGTTCTTTTTGAAAATGGCAAAACAAGCAGGCATGGTTATTCCCAGAAGAGGGGCAGGTGCCAGATTCGTTATTACGCCGCATATTCTGCGCTTATTGGTGACCATTACCGTCCCCAACAAGGGTAGAATCACCTTTGACACATTTAAGAATATTGTGAGGTCAAGATGGGGTATTGTGTTTGATGACCTGGGTTTTGGGGCTTGCAGCAAGTGGATCGATGGGAATGAAGTGTATCTTGCCAGCGATACGGATACCTGGCTAATTGAAATGTTGGATGCCAGTGGCTTATTGATGCATTTATCGGATTCTTGTGCCTTGATCTTGCATCCGAACCAAGAAGGTAATGGAGTGGTGTCATGAAATATGTTTCCAAAGCAATCAAGAATTACATAGTCGATAAAGTAGAATCTCAGATCAAAGCCATTAACCCAGGGCAGAAGATGATCTTCATGATCCAATCTTTACCGGAACAACTAATGCTATCCGTAGCGGACTCAATTTGTAGCGAATTGATGACCCAGGATAAGATCACAATAGTGTTGAAAATAGCTAAGGCTTTGACGGATCAATGGACAGAAGAATCACGCAACAAAGCAAAGCTTGCGGATTGGACAACGGAACTCAATAACCTGGCCTGCTATCGAAACGTAGATGCCGATTTGGATAAGTACAACATTATCATCTTATGCGGATCGGATGCGGTAACGGACTCAGCAAGTTTGGCTGATTTTAATGAATGTAGCCTGAAGCTTGTTTGGGAAGTGGGTATGGAGGCAACTTTCCGAGACTGGCTCTACGATAAACTTAATAAGGGTGGCATCGATATTCATAACGCATCGGAACTGAATAGCTTTGATACATTGCTCGTACCCATCATGAATCAGGGAAGGGCAGATTTGATCTCAATCAGTAGGTGGTTGGATGAATTTGACTTGGCCGATCGTTACAGTGCTATGGATGTACTGGGGCTGATGCTTGATAGTTTTAAGTGCTTCGGATTGCCAAAGTTTAGCAGCTTTGCCTACACTAAGAAATACAAGAAATTCTCTCCTTATGTGAATAAGGCAATAGACTTCTTTGCCTATACGATGTTCATCGATGACAATCAGAGAAAGAAAGCTTTGAAGGCAATCGATGGCATAGCTGAAGCTATTGAAACCGGAGATGACACGTGGGCGGTGATTGAAGAAGAATCAATCAGAGGCGAGTATAACAGCGGTAAAGACTTCCTATGTGGGCTCAAGAACTATATTCTGACACATGATGCAGCCGATAGGCAGAGTCTTTACAATAGTGATTTTGTGTTCATTTTGGATAAGATACTGAAATACAAAAAGAAGACCGATAGGGGAAAGAATAGCGTTAAGAAACTCGAAGGAAGCCCAGTAGAAACAGTTCTATCTGCTATTTGGGACAGCCTCTATGACTTGTATCGGGCAAAAAACATCTCGAACTACCAGGATATAGCCAGGATTGAGATTAGATCAGAGATTTACAGGCACGACATGGAGTGGGACGATAGCGAAGGAGACTCCGCTGACGATGTTGCGGAATTGGCACGGGAATACTTACACAGATTGATCGGTGGATTGGACGAATTTATCAATAAGCACATTACGCTAAGGAGTGAAGATGAGCTTGATGTGGAAATCCTTTCAAATCTGGACAGCGGTAGCATAAGCTTTAGGTATAGCAGGACAGCCATATCGGAGCTTGTCTTTGCAGTGCATATATATCTTCGGGAAGAGGGGAAGCCATTTTCCAGAAGGTATGCTTGGAAGCTCCCCACGAACCATTCCTATAGGTTGGCAACGGATTTGCTGAAAAAAGCCTGCGACTCAATGGATATGCCAGATCAGAGCTTTCACTTACCGATGTATTCAATTCCCTATTATGATGAGCTTTTGAATACATCCTCTGATGAAGAGCTGAGGAAGGTGTTTCTACATAGCTTGAGAGATTCGAGAGAAGACAATGAGTTTATGATTAACCTGCTCTCAGGAACTTGGCTTGAGCACAATGATGCCCTTTTACCACAGTATAAAGAACTGGCAGGAAAGTATCACCTATTTATGAAGGTCGCAAAAGAACAGGGATTGTTTACCGCCTTGTTCGACCCCACGAAGTGGGACGTAATGCGTATGGTATATGAAGAGATTCTGGAGCGGATTAGCAGTGATGAACTGATATTAAAATCTCCAATGGCAGGTATGATCTTGCGAGCTTTTCTGATTATCAGAGAGAGAAAATCTGATGATGGCGACGCCTGGTTTGGCGAGAAGTATGAACAATCTGGCATTATTAGCGTATTGCATCCTTCTTTGCTGGAAATGCTGCAATCTCAAGCAGTGTATCAGGTATCTTGTTTTAATTATGCAGTTAAACTGGAAATGGATAGAGATAAGAGGAGCGATGCATTCAAAAAGCACATATGGCAATCGTATCTCGATTTGTCCAGGATCAGAACACCTCTCACTTGCATGATGGTAGATGAGGATTTGAAGCTGGACACCAATGTTGTCGGCTATGATCTGATCCATAAGATTGGCAGCCCCCTGCTGGGAGACGATCTCCAATCTACCAGGCTGATGCTGGGCATATCTGATGACACAGAGGATGATCAGAGTGTAATTACAGATTCTGATATGTTCTTAGAAACCAGAGAATCCAAGCTACTCAACAATTTGTTATTGGATTACTTCCGCCTGCATCCTCATGCCAGAGACGGGCTAAATATAGCAGTTTATAGAAATCAAGACATTCAGCCTATCATAGCCGCTATACATTCTTATCTGGTGAAGCTCTCGAACCCCAAAGAGGCAAACTATTACGCAATCAAAGCTGAGCAGGATAAAACCTACACTGTTTCTGTAAGCATATTCACAGACTCTGCTGATGACAGCAACATCGCAAAGTGGATTGAGCTCTGGAAAGAAAGATGGGAAGCCGCAGAAACGGAAAGCAAATTCCAAATGTATCGGAGCTGCAGATTCTCAATCGCACACAGGCTGATAAACCAAGCAGAGCCTAATTCATTCTTGAGGATGATCAACGATAACTTCAGCACAGATATTGCAATATTGTATGACTTTATAGGGGCAGGCAGTGGCTCTAACAAGTTTGAAACGGTGGATTCCTTTGATATTCGAACCCACAGCTTAAAATACCCCGTTTTAGAGAAGGCGGTAGCCACTATCGACAGCCCAGCAGATAAATTCAAGCGTTTTCGAATCATTAGCAACAGGCAGTTTAACCTGAGTTCCAAATTGGCAAGCTGTATGCATGCTCTAAAATGTGACCATGTACAAACGGGAACGGTGGTTATGGGTACCGGGGATTTGAAGCCCTGGATGAACACACTTGAGGCTATCCACTCTAAAGCAGAATGGGTGATCTGCATTGATCCGAGTGTGGATGACAGACTGCTTAGAGATTCCAGCAAATCTGAAGAGTTACAACGAGAAATCATAGGCTTTGGTTCTGGGGTTGGCGTTTCCGGGGAAGAGAATTTTACGATATCGACAGAGCAATTCTCGTTATCAGACATTGAAATCAGGCTGAGATCTTCCATCAGGTCGCTAATCAACGATCCTACTTGGACAGATGACGACTATCGGGCAATTGCCAAGGGAACGATTAATGTGGCGAAGGAATTGTCAGGATTATCTTTGGTGCGAGCTACCGGAGCTGCTGACCAGTATATTCGTGATTTTATGGCTTATGCACTGGCCCGGAAAATATTGAAAACTGACGAGACACTCTTATGCGACAATCTGGTAAGTTTGGATGCTTACAGACACTGGTTCGATTTTGCCGAAAGTGGCACGCGTCCCGATCTATTGTGGTTGAAAGCCAAAGTCAATGCTGACAAGAGAATCGAACTCAGCTTGCATTTGATCGAATGTAAGATGGGTAATAAGTCGGAAGATCTATTGCTAAAGGCTAAGAAACAAATAAACAACGGATTAAAGGTATTGATGCCTGCGTTTAAACCCAATTTTCAGGAATCAAACCAACTCGACGATGACAAGCCTGACCGCAGGTATTGGTGGATGCAACTGCACCGCTTAATCGCGGCAAAAGCCAAGATCGATAGATATCACTATCAGGAAGTGATCTCAGCCTTAGAACGACTGGCTGAGGGAGATTATCACATATCCTGGAACGCTTCTGTATTTGCATATTGGATAGACGACAATGTGACAGAGTTTAAGAAAACAGGTTTCTGGAAGGTGGATGGTATTGAACAAGAGACCGCTAATGTCTATACCATTGGGCGGAAGTACATTAAAGAAATAGCCATATCAAACAAAGACAGCTTAAATCCATTTGAAGATATAAACAAACATCAGTCTGAAGACGATGAAAATGAGATGAACAATTTTGAAGATGTCGATACTCCTTCAGGGTCTGAAGATGATGATTTTGACCCTTCTAATAACACATTCGAGTGGGATGATGATGAAGCTGAAGATCCAGAAGAGGGTGATACTGTACCAGATTGGGAAACAGATAAACCCCATCAGCCCGAGACACCCTGCAAATCAGATGATGTTGAGAGCGATCCCCAGGATGAGCGTAGCGGAGAAAGTGAAGCAGAAGATGATGAACCCTTTGAAGAGCCAATAAGTATTCCGGATAGAATTCTTTTGGGAACCACTACGGGAGGAAAGCCAGTATATTGGGAATTTGGTCATGATGGTCTGGCTAACAGGCACATGGTGGTGTTTGGAACTTCCGGTATGGGTAAAACCTATGCAATCCAGTGTATCCTATGTGAATTAGCCAGAAAGATGCAAAACGGCCTGGTGATAGACTATACAGATGGCTTCATCCCTTCAAATATTGAGGTTGCTGCCAGAGGGTTCATCCCCGCAGCGGGTCAAACATTTATATACAATGAGCCCTTGCCGATCAATCCCTTCAAAGCTCAGGTAAGTGAGCAAGATGGCATGGTGTTCAAAGACACGTCAATTACAATTGCGAAAAGGGTAGCCTCGATTTTTAAGAATGTTTATGATCTTGGAGCACAGCAGCTTCCCTTTACCATCGAAGTGATTCAAAATGGAGTTGATCGCTACGGCGATGATTTTAACCTCGATAAGCTTCAGGAGATGTTTTTAGAGTATCTTGAGGACCCTCTTTATACCAAAAACACCGTTCAAACTACAATCACTAAGCTCAGGCCGTTTATCACCAGCAAGCCCTTCCTTGTCGATGGGAAAGAAATCGGCTGGGATGATATCTTTAGCGATCATGAGCATCGCAATAGAATCTTCCAGTTTCACAAGGTAGATAAACACTCCTGCAGAGCTGTTATTGAGTTCGTTCTATGGGATCTCTACAACTACGTAAGCAGCTATGGAGGGAAGCATTTGCCCAAGGTTATCGTCCTCGATGAAGTACAAAACCTTGATTTGGGTCCCGATGCACCAGTCGCAAAGTATCTCACAGAAGGGAGAAAGCATGGTTTGGCTCTGATCACCGCTACCCAAACAGTAAAGGGAGTGGGTGGCGTTTCAGATGCGAAGGTCAGCAGATTATTCCAGGCTGAGCTTAAGCTGTTCTTTAAGCCTACAGAAAACGAAATGAAGGAACACGCACAGCTGCTCAATAACGCCATTGGTGACGTTTCGGTTAAGGATTGGACTAGTCGCTTAGCTAAGCTTCAAAAAGGCGAATGCTGGGTCCTGGGGCGGCACCTGGATGATTTATCTGGAGACCTTCGGCTACGAGCTCAAAAAGTGAAGATTTCGTCTCTGGAAGAGAGAGGCTTTAATGGCTAAGAAGTTCATTAATACCCGACTCTCACGTAGCTTTCATATGACATTTAAGCCAGAACGGCAGTACATTAATGCACTGCTGAGATTTGCTGCTGCCGGGGAAGAAGGTGATATCCAAAGGATTGCCGATAAAACAGGCATTCCTACTGGAGAATCATCAGGCAAAGTGCCCGCTACAATTGACTACTGCCTTGGCATGGGCTTGATTACTGTGTCTGGAAACAAAGGATCAATAATAAAATCAGAACTCAGCTGCTTAGGTAGGATCATTTTGTTGGAAGATCCATACCTTAAAGCTGAGATTAGCCAGTGGCTGTGCCATTTAAATATGTGCAACAGGGAGCATGGAGCAGATGTTTGGCACCATGTATTCTGGGCTGGTTATCACAGCCTGGGTGAGAGTTTTGCCAGAGAACAACTGGACGCTATGCTGAGATCTATTTATGGAAACTCAAATCGTGGCATCATCGGCCCACTGGTAAGTATGTATGAAGATGAGGCATCATTTAAGCTGTGTGGAGCCTTATCAGAATCCGACCAGATGATAACCCGCAAAACTGCTCCTATTAAGGACGAGATGGTGCGAGGATATGGAGCTTGGCTGATAAACGCATTTGAGAGATACTTCCCCAAGCAAAAGCAGGTTTCAATTACAGAAATTGAACAAAAGACTGGTTGGCTAACTATTACGGGGTGGATGGGGAGAGGGATGTCATCTGCTCTCGATTTGATGGAAAGTAAAGGTATTCTAAAGGTTGATAGACATATGAATCCCTGGATACTAAGTCCTTTGTACTCTGCAGAGGAAGCATACAATAAAATGTTCAATGACATGATATGATTACGGAGGCTATGTTTAATTATGAAAGTGAGTGATGTTGTAAAATTTCGGGGCGATCGCCTTTTTAATGGTGCTGTAAACATTGACTGGTATTTATCTGATCCAGTTAAAGCACAGCAAGCTGGAAGAGCTTTTGTCTTTCATGGGCCTAACTATCATGGGGTCTCACAAGATGAGGTAGGCTTCGACCATGGCCATTCATTAATCGATACTGCAAGCATCACAAAATCCATCTTAAGGCGATCTTATGGGCTGGAAGATGTTCCATTTACACTGGCAATAGCAGGTTATGGAACAGGTAAATCACATTTAGGTGTTACTCTTGCTGAGCTATTAAGCAATCCCCAAAGCAAGGACTCCAAAGAGATAATTGAACGCTTGGAGACTGCCGATAAACAGATTGGGGCTGAGGTTCGGGTTATGATCGGTGAAATCGATAAACCATGTCTCGTAATTGCCTTAAACGGCCTCCAGGGTTTCGATTTTATCTATGAACTATCCAGGCAAATAATCCAAGTATTACAACGTGATGGGCATGATACCAAATGTATAGAAGACCTACGGCCAAGGTTCAAGCAAGCTATAAAAATGATTCAGTGGGTGAATAGCCCACAGCTGCAGGAAGAGATTTCGGGGTTTTGTGATGGACTAGATTTGCCAGATATTATCATAAAGTTAGAACAACAAGATGAACCTACCTATAAAAGTGTAAATCAATTTCTAATCAAACATGATATGCAAATCAGGAATCTGCAAGGTGAATCGGTTCGAGACTTAATAGGCAAGACTGTTGACGAGTATTGTGGAGAAGGAAAACCCTACCAATCAGTTGTGGTTCTTTTCGATGAATTTGGGAAATACATAGAGTTTGCGTCCACAAAGAGCCATTTAGCAGGGAATGGAGTGCTGCAAGACCTCTTTGAAGCAATCCAATCCTATTCCTCCCATGCCTGTTTTATTGGCTTTATCCAGTTCGAGCTAAATGCGTATCTTCAGCGTATGGCACCCGAGTATAAAAACGAAATGCAACGGTATATTACTCGCTATCAGGCTGCCAATAAACTCTATTTATCCACTAACCTGGAGACGCTAATTGCAAATCTGATTGAGAAAATAGACCCCTCATATTTGGATAGCAAATTTGATAACCAATATGCTATCAGTGAGTCTATCAGAGCTCAAGCAAATCTGAACCGCTGGTTTCCCAGTTCAAACAATAATCACGTTTGGAAAGATCCAAAGCAATTTCATGCTATTGTCCGCAAAGGAGCGTGGCCACTCTCACCGTATAGTGTGTGGTTACTATACTACCTTACTGCAGTAGGAGGCCATTTACAAGAACGCTCCGCTTTAGCGCTGTTGATTGAAGCTTTTAAGCAATTTGAATCTCACAAGATAATAGAAGGTTCCGAGTGGGAAATGGCAGCCGTCGATCTGATGAGTGAGTCTTTTTGCCAGGAGCTCTTAAGTTCCGAAGAAAGTGGTAGCCAGGGCTCCATAATGCAGGCATATCAGACTGTCCTTTCAAAATACGCCACTCGCTACTCCAAAAAACAAATCAGGATATTAAAATCTATCGTTTTGAGTTCAAAGCTGGGCTTGGCTGCTTCCAGCAAATCTGATGCTTATGCTTCACTTTCCGCACTTACTGGACTTACTTTGGATGAGGTGAATGGCGAAATAGAGCCATTACTAAACGAATTCAATGTAATTGAATGGGACGAAGCCTATAAATGTTTCGATATATTGGGAGATGCCCTGCCAAGAAGTCAATTCATCAACCATTTAAGAAAGCTTTCAGGGACTTACGATGAGAACAGCAGATCCCAACTTTTTGTTTCGAGCATTAAGAGCTGTTGTGATCTGATTAAGGACATACCAAGTGACTTTGCCGAAGAGAACAAAATAAGCACCACCGAGTGGACATTCCTGGCTAAGGCGGCCAATCTTGATACCTTGCCTCAACAGATAGCGATGGAAGCAGAAAGATGGTTTAATGCCGAGAACATAGACGATCCTAGGGGAACCATCTTATACACATACCTTGGGGAAAGCACAGATTTTGAAAGCATCGCCAGGGATACGCTGCGCATGCTTAAATCAGTTGCGGAATCCTATAAAGTAAAATCAATACCAATCATGGTAGTTCTGCTTTATGATGAAGAGGGAAAACTGGGACAAGACTTAACAGAACTCTCCATTTTAAGAAGTCTTTCAGCGGAAGACAAGATGAAATATGGGAATCTAACAGAGGCTCATCAACTGAAGCTGGAGCATTCAATCACCGACAATGTCGAGATGCTATTGAAAGAAAGAAGGTATGTTGCCTTGGCGAAAGGAGATATTCAAGGGCTGCGTCTGAGCAGAGTATCTACTGAGCTTTTTAAACAGATTTATCCCAATCCCATTCCGTTCCCATTTGATGGGTTTTCAACAGTAAAGGGAAATGCTGCAGATACATGTTCTGTCCTTACCCGTGAACTTATGCACGCTACTCTTGACTATCACAGTATAATGGCAAAGCCAGTAAAGGATAAAAACAGGGCTAATAGCGTCCTTAAAGAAGCCTGGGGGATGTTCTCAAGCAATGGCAAGATCAATAGGAGGCCAGCTAACAGCACGCTTAAGAGTATAACCGTCAAATGGGATGATGAGCTTAAGGAATCGTCTACGATCTCTTTAAGATCTATGTATGACACGCTGATCAAGCCTCCCTATGGGGCAAATCTGGATTCAGCAGGATTATTCCTAAGTGCCTATATCTCGCCTCGAATTGATAATCTGATGGTTATGAAGCATGGGCAACACAATTCAATTACTGACTGGATAAGTGATAACCTTATTAAAGCTAAGCATTTTAATACTGCACTACTTGACGATGCATCTCTGGTATTAAGATCAAATGATACTTCAGAATGGGTTGCATTATTGGATGAATGGGAACAAGCAGAAGATTATCAATCAATTGTAGATTGTCTATATCGCTCGGAAGTATTAAGGAAAAAACTACCTGTTCCCCCTGATCAGGTGTACCGAGAGCAGAGGCTACGTGATTTGGCTTTTGAAGCAGAAAAGCAGCTCGATGAAATGGAGGACAAAATAGCTGATGCAAAGTTCAAAATCTCCAATGGACTTGAATCAGGGAATGTGTCTCAATTGGCGTGGGGTTGCTCTTCCTTGAAGGAACGGATTGACAAACTCGAATCTGAAAAGCAATTGTGGGGTGAAGATCAAATTGGTGACCTAAGTTCAATATATGCTGAAGGAAGACAGACTATTTTGCAGGTTTTTCCAGATTGGAAGCAAAAACAAAGACCTAAGTCTGAATCTCCCGATCATGTCGGTGAGTTCAAACATGTAATGCTTAATAAGGTGATCCCCAACCTTAACAGTACCGGTTTAGATGCCCAAAGTGCTGAGCTTGAAGAATATGTACGCAAGATAATAAAGAATTCTGAAAATGTAGCTGAAGCTCACCGGCTTATGAGTAATGTGAATAACTGGCTACATGTCAGCAGAAGCGTATTGGGGACAAATCGCTTAAAGGACATCAGATCGGAGAAGGATGCAGCAAAGGAATTCAGCAATAAGCTTAGAGGTATGTCCCAAAGGATTAACCTAAATGAATTGCTGTTAGTTAGAACAGAGATAAGCAACTTCTACAAAGAACTCACAGCGGCAGAGGAAAATATCGCTAAGAAGGCAAATAGAGTATGGAGCTCAAAAATCACCGACGAAAACTCCATGACTGAGCTTTCAGAAGAGTTGGACTCACTTATCAGGGCTTATGATGGCCTTGATACAGATCTTGAAGACTTTCATACCCAGAAGAAAGCCTTGCAGCTTTACAAACGAGCTTTTGGCAGATTAAACGATTTATCTCTTACCTGGAATGCCTTTAGCAAACTATCAAAAGAGATCGAAAAAGAAGTCGTAAGCTCACTTTCAGAAGAAGAACTGCCTTGGATTCCTGAGGATGTCATCAAAGCACTAATAAAGTACATCTCAGATAGCCGGAAGAACCTTAGTGCAGAGTGGACAGATGAACTACTAGCCTTGGAATCTGGCATTCCTAAGATGGATGTATCGACAGCTAATCAGCTTCAAAATAAAGTTACTCAACCACCTGTGTATGTAACTGATGCACATTTGAAGAAGATCGACAAGCTAATCAAAGCTCTCGAAAAAAGGCTTAGTGAAATCAAGATAGATTGGCTGATTGAGAAGTTTAAGGAACTGTCAGAGAAGGATAAAAAGAAATTCTTAGAAATTATTCGCTAGGCTCTATTCATGTTAATGGCAATCGTAATTGGTACACTATGGCACTCGAAACTGGTACACTTTTTATTCCTACAGGTGTTTGAGCCTGTTCTATCAACGAGCATCGTAATGGTCTTTGAATGATGCAATAAACGATCGAGGACTGCGGTTGCTATGACCTTATCGTTGAAAGTGACTCCCCATTCATTGAAGAGTCGGTTAGAAGTAATAATGATTGATCTGAACTCGTAAAGATGACATACTAACTGAAACAAGAGATTAGCAGCTTTGGTGTTTAAGGGCAGGTATCCATCTCATCTTTAACTATTAGGTCATTTTTGGCCAATTTGCTCAGGAACTTGCGTGGATCATTTGCGTTAAACCATAACGGGCTGTGCTTCTGTGCGCTACATGTATGATTATTCATTAAGTAACAATATTTCATAAATGGGGTTCAAGGGGTCGCAGGTTCAAATCCTGTCATCCCGACCAAAGCTTAAAGGTGACTTTGCAGTCACCTTTTTCTGTTATAATGAGAAACATCGCAGTTTAGTTTAGCCTCTCATATCATCCAGCCTGAGAGGCAGATGATAAGCCTATATCTATGGCATATAAGCCGCTTACCCCTTATAAGCTATCCTGAATCATCTCCAGGAAGGGAATCTCGAGCAGGAAGTAATCCGAAAGCTTGTTGAATTTGTTATCATAAGCCGTGCCGAATTTCATAATGACGGGCACGAAGAGCAGATGCGTCTCTGCCCGTAGTTCAAAACCATTGGCATTATAGCTGCGGTTTTTAAGGCTGGAATCCAGGATATCCTCAAGCTGGGTGTAGTCGTGCCAGAGGGAAACTCCGGTATAGTGGATTGAAATCATATCACTTAAGAGATTGAAATCCATGTCGTTTGTGATTTTGATATTTATCTCGTTCTGCAGGTTCAGGATTTTCTTGCTCAGAAAACTCGCTTCATAGCCCCGCAGATAGTATCTCTTGAAAGCAGGTCTGTTCCCGCTTTGGATTATGGCATATTGATCGGTGCCGGGCAGGAATTGCGGCAATTGCTCTCCATTTACAAACTCATAATGAGCCCGGCTTGCCAAACTCACAGTTCTTAGCAGCTCACTATCAGTTTTAAATAACAGAGGAGCGTAAGCAAAGCCGGCATGGATCGCGTGCTGATTAAAATCGGTATTCATGCCCAGCGCTCCTGAGGCCATTTGCAAGCTAT
>JAQUBO010000284.1 GCA_028686735.1 Bacteroidales bacterium | reverse complement strand
CCTGCACTTTAGCTGTTTTAGTAATAGTATATTCAAAATCTACATATCCTACAAACGAAAACAACAATACTTTCCCCTTTTGCGATGTGGTAATAGAAAAACGCCCATTTTCATCAGCACTAGTACCATTAGTAGTACCTTTTTCCACTATATTCGCACCTACAAGTGGCTCGCCTTCAGCATCAATAACTCTTCCAGTAACAACTTGACTAAATAAATGACTTGCACATAAACCCAAAATTAGAATAATAAAAAAACGTTTCATAATAATTAAATATTTAATAATTAAACTTTAATTGGGATGAAACTTTACGGTGTTGGATACATTCTTCTCCCTTCGTCGGCATTATCCGCATCAGGTTCAAAGGGTATGATCTCAGCCGTTTAGGCACCCCCGTCTCATTATGAGACAATGCAAAGGTACATAGTTTTTTGATACTACAAAACATTTGGTGTTATTTATAAGGACAAAATCATACTATTACCTAAAAGTTCTTTTATAATGATTTTTGGTTACACAATCATCAAAGACAAAACCAAAAGAGATTGTGCAGCAGTTTTAACCAAAAACTTTCACATCGTTCAGTCATAAGGTAAAATAATTGCTCCCTTAAGACTCAGAAAGCTATTAAAATTCGTAGTGATTTTAACACTATAAAAGTATGGTTTTGCATATCGATACGGTAAATAACTATTTTTCGATTAACTTGAAAAATAATTAATCAAATAAAAAAAGAGTAGCGAAACGAATTCGCCACCCTTTGAAACAAACAAACTAACTATGAAACTATGAATTATTATAAATAATAATTATCTTATTTATATTCAGCTAGAATATTCTTAACGTCTTCTGGAGCTACTCTACCATATGTTTTATCCCCAATCATTAAGACTGGAGCCAACCCGCAAGCACCAACACAGCGCAGGCAACTAAGCGAGAATTTACCATCTGGAGAAGTTTCTCCGACATTAAGGTTTAACTCTTTTTTAAATTCAGCTAATACTTTTTCGGCACCTCTAACATAACATGCAGTTCCAGTACAAATAGATATTGGATGCTGTCCTTTTGGTGTCATAGTAAAGCAACTATAAAAAGTAACTAGACCATAAACTTTAGCAAGCGACATTTTTAAATTATCTGCTATTACTTCTTGAATTTCAGCTGGAAGATAACCGAAATGCTCTTGGGTTCTGTGTAATATATTAATAAGTTCCCCTTGTTCGAAATTGAAAGCCTCACATATCTCTTTGATATCTTGACAATCTTGCTCTTTTAATTTTATATGAATACTTGACATGATTTTATCTTTTATTTTTCAATGTAAATTTTTTTCTTTTTATCAAAATACTCAGTATGCAACAAGTGATGTGCTTTTTCACTCATTGGTTGACCTAAGAATTCTTTGTAGAGTTTGATAATCTCAGGATTTTCGTGAGATTTACGAATAGCTTTACCCTCGTCTTCTCTATAAATAGCAGCAGCACGAGCTTTTATAATGTTAATATCTCCATGATGTAAAGGTTGACCACCGCCACCAATACAACCACCTGGGCAAGCCATTATCTCGATTGCATGAAACTCACTTTCACCTCTTTTAATCGCTTCTAATAATTCACGAGCATGTCCAAGTCCATGAGCTATACCAATATTTAGTTTTAATCCGTCAAAGTCAACAACAGCCGAACGAACTCCTTCAAACCCTCTAAGTTGTTCAAACTCAACCTTTTCAAGTTTTTTACCTGTATAAATCTCATAAGCAGTTCTACAAGCCGCTTCGATCACACCACCAGTATTACCAAAGATAACTCCGGCACCCGTTGACTGTCCCATAAGTTTATCAAAATCTTCATCTGGTAAATTTTTAAATTCACCTATGCTTTGTTTGATTAAGTGAGCTAATTCGCGAGTTGATATAGAATAATCAACATCTGGGTTTCCGTCAACAGCAAACTCTTCACGTTGCGATTCATATTTTTTAGCTAAACACGGCATAACAGAAACAACCACTAAATCTTCACGTTTAACTTTTAGTTTTTCAGCCATATATGTTTTAGCAATAGCACCAAACATTTGTTGTGGAGATTTCGCAGTTGAAGGAATATCTTTCATTTCTGGGAAATTGTGTTCAAAAAACTTGACCCAAGCAGGACAACAAGACGTTAATAAAGGTAATTTAACATCTTTATCACCAGCAAGGAATTTTGTAAGTCTTCCAAGTAACTCTGTGCCCTCTTCCATAATAGTAAGGTCGGCAGCAAAATCTGTATCAAATACTTTATCAAATCCTAATCTACGCAGAGCTGTAACCATTCTACCAGTAACAATAGTACCAGGTTCTAGCCCAAACTCTTCACCTAAAGCAACACGTACCGCAGGAGCAGTTTGGACAATCACAGTTTTAGTAGGATCAGCAAGAGCCCTAATAACTTTATTTGTATGATCCTGTTCGGTAAGAGCACCTGTAGGGCAAACCGCAACACACTGTCCACAAAAAGTACAAGGAGACTGAATAAGATCCTGCTCAAAAGCTGGAGCGACAACTGCGTCAAATCCACGATTTATTCCACTCAATACACCACAAGTTTGAACATCGTTACACATAGTTTCGCAACGACGGCACATAATACATTTATCCATATCACGAATGATAGCTGGCGAAAAATCTTCTTTATAAGTTGATTGTTCACCTTGATAATGAATTTCGCGTACACCAAGTGTTTGAGCAAGAGTTTGCAAATCACAATTTCCATTTTTCGCACAAGTTAAGCACTCAAATGGGTGATCTGATAATATTAATTCCATTACTGTTCTGCGGGCATTTAGCACGCGCATCGTATGGGTTTTAATATTCATGCCTTCCATAACTTTAGTTACACATGAAGGCGCGAGATTTCTACGTCCTTCAATCTCAACAACACATATACGACAACCACCTGGGTTATGTGTAATGCCCAAATCTTTAAGATTCATATAACATAATGTAGGAATCTCAATGTCGATTTTTCTCGCAGCTTGAAGAATAGTCATTCCTTCTTCAACCTGTAATTCTTTTCCGTTTATCTTAATATTTATAAGAGTCATTTTATAAGTCTCCTGTTATTTAATAAATATTGCACTAAATTTACACTTATCATAACATGCTCCGCATTTAATACAGATGTCCTGATTTATTTCGTGAGGCATTTTGCGCTCACCAGTAATTGCATTTACTGGACAAACACGTGCACATGCTGTACAGCCTACACAAGCTTCTGCATCTATGATATACTTTTTAAGAGCAGTACACTGACCTGCACGACATTTTTTATCTTCGACGTGCTCAACATACTCATCCCAAAAATTTGCCAAAGTTGACAACACAGGGTTTGGAGAAGTTTGACCTAAACCACACAGCGAAGTATCTTTAATTACATCACTAAGGTTTTTTAATAGTTCAAGATCTTCCATTGTTCCTTTCCCTTCAGTAATCTTTGTAAGAATTTCGTGCAATCGTTTATTCCCTATTCTACAAGGAGAACATTTACCACAAGACTCTTCAACTGTAAACTCAAGAAAGAATTTAGCAATAGATACCATACAGTCATCTTCGTCCATAACAATCATACCACCAGATCCCATCATAGATCCAGCAGCCAAAAGATTATCAAAATCTATAGGTGTATCCAAATGTTTTTCGGTTAAACAGCCACCAGATGGACCACCTGTTTGAACAGCTTTAAACTTTTTACCATTTTTTATACCACCACCAATTTCATAAATAACTTCGCGTAATG
>JAQUBO010000283.1 GCA_028686735.1 Bacteroidales bacterium | reverse complement strand
GCAATATTTATGAAAAAGCAGAAGAGGAAAAGCCCAACGCAGAACGCAAATTTATATGCCAAACTACTAACGAGTGATTTAGCTGATCCTACGATGTTGCTAACAGCAGCTATGTATAATGCGGAATTTTCTTGAACTTTGAAAGTGAGTATTACTTACGAACATCCGCAAAACCGCTTTTTGGAAAATTTTATCTATATTTGTAACAGAAAATTTATTATTAACAATTTAATCTATCAGCGGTTTGGCTAAGTGCGAGAAAGATAATGAAATCTGTATCATGCGCCCAATACATAGCTGCGATACGTTAGCGTTCATGCAAAAAAAAGACAGTAGCAATATAAATTAACCGATGAAATCCAACGCACAAATAGCACATTTGCAAGCCCAAACACACAGGCTGATTCCTCAGCATGCAAAAGAGCTATTTTTTGCCATCACACATAAATAATAGCATATGAATTATAAGCAAGGTTCTGACTGGAGAAAATGGGACTTACATGTTCACACTCCCGATTCATTGGAAAACCATTTTACTGGTGCAACTCCAGAAGAAAAATGGGAAAACTATTTAACTGATTTAGAAAACTTACCAGAAGAAATAAAGGTTTTAGGAATAAATGATTATTTATTTATAGATGGCTATATTAAGTTGGTGGAGTATAAAAGTCAAGGTAGATTACCGAATATTGACACTCTCTTTCCCGTCATAGAATTTAGGATTAAAAAATTTGCAGGACATCGAGAATTTAAGCGAATTAACTTCCATGTAATCTTTTCTGACAAATTAAAACCAGAAATAATTCAAACCCAGTTTTTAAACTCATTACAAGGAAAATATAAGCTTTCTCCAGGAAATGAAGGTATAAAATGGAACGCAGCAATTACAAAAGATAGCCTAACCGATTTAGGAAATAAAATAAAAGCTTCAGTACCACCAGACCAATTACAACATTACAGTAGTGACCTTATTGAAGGCTTTAATAATTTGAACTTAGAAGAAGAGGATATCATTAATCTACTAAGAAATAACACCTATTTACAAAACTGTTTTTTGACAGCAGTAGGTAAAACAGAATGGGAATCTTTAGCATGGGGAGACTCCAGTATTGCTGAGAAAAAAGACATAATAAATAAAGTTGATTTAGTCTTTATTTCAACAGAAAGTCCTGCTGCATACGAGAATGCAAAAAAAAGACTTAAAGAGCAGGCTGTAAACTATAATCTTCTTGATTGCAGTGATGCTCATTATAATTCTTCGTCGAAATTGAAAGATAGAATAGGCAAATGCTATACATGGATAAAAGCAGATACAACGTTTGAAGGTTTAAGACAAGTCATTTTTGAATTTAGTGACAGAGTGTTTGTTGGAGATAGACCACCTTCAATGGAAAAAGTTGATAAATACCCAACAAAGTATATCAAGTCCCTATCAGTGTTAAAAACAGAAGATTCTCAGATGCCTGAGAATTGGTTTGAAGGCATGCCTGAAATAGAGTTAAATAGTAATTTAGTTGCAATTATCGGTAACAAAGGAAATGGAAAAAGTGCAATCGCTGATATTATTGGTCTTATAGGGAATTCGCATAATTATGATGATTTTTCCTTTCTTAACAACAAGAAATTTCTTAAAAGAAAACCATATAATAGAGGTGCAGCTTTTGAAGCAGCAGTTGAATGGCGGTCTGGCTATAAAACTAATTATGCATCACTATCAAGTGAAGTTGATTTGTCTGTTACAGAGAAAGTAAAATATTTACCGCAGAATTTCCTTGAAAAAATATGTTCCGATGACTTAGAAAGTGAAAATTTCGAAATTGAATTGAAAAATGTCGTGTTTTCCCATATGGATGATTCTCAAAAGCTTGGGCAAAACTCTTTTGATGATTATGTAGACTATAAAACTTCTGAGATAAATCTGAAGGTAAGTAGTTTAAAATCTAAAATTCATGAATTTAATTCTGAAATCTCAGCTTTAGAAGAAAAAGAACACCCCTCATATTTAGTAAATTTAGAAGACAAGCGGAAGGTAAAAGAAGAGGAATTATCTGCTCATAAAGAAAACAAACCTAAAGAGATAAAACAACCAGATGCAGATGCAGAATTAAAACTAAAACAAGAAGCTATTTCAAAGTCTCTCGACGAATTAATTAAGGAAAGAAACTTATTAGAAGACGAGATTGAAAAAGTGTCTTTACAAAATAATAAGTTAAATGTTAGTTTAGTTGATTTAGAAAATTTTCATCAGGGAGCTGAAGAAATTGAAAGGCAGATTTTAGGCTTTAAAGAACGTTTCAATACTACATTTGAGACGTATGAAATTAAACCTGATGATTTACTAAAATACGAGCTGAATCTTAAACTTATTGAGACTAAAATTGAAAAAGCGAAGAGTGATATTGCGTCCAATAACCAAAAGCTTGATGTTTCTGATGAGAAAAGCTTAAAATTTAGAGAATATGCATTATCTCAAAAGATAAAGGAAGTGAAAAATCAACTCTCAGAGCCATTTAGAATATATCAGAAATATATTGAAGAATTAGCTCAATGGAATAAACGAGAGAAAGAAATTATTGGAGATAAAACAAAAGAAGATACTATAGCATATTATACAGAAAAGATTCGTTTTGTTAATGAGGTTTTAAAAACGGAATTAGATTCTAAATATGAACAAAGATTATCAATTCTTAGACAGTTATATTCTACTAAAATTGAAATTATAAATCTTTATAAAGAAGCATATAATCCAGTCACAGAACTTATTCATTCGAATAATGAAGTTATGGAGGATTACAAAATAGAATTTGATGCATCATTGAAGCTTACTAGTTTTGAAAATAAATTCTTCAATTTTATCAATCAAGGCAATAAGGGTAGTTTTAGCGGTAAAGAGGAAGGGTATCATAGGATTTTAAGTATACTTGAAGATTCTACTTTTAATAACTTCGAAGAGTTAAATCTGTTTATGACTGAAATAATAGAAAAACTCAACTACGATTGCCGAGATGGGCGTGGAAATGAACGACGATATTTATCTGAACAATTACGAAAAGATATTACTCAAACAGAATTCTACGATTACTTATTTGGACTAGAATATTTAGAGACTACTTATCAACTAAAATTGGGAGGAAAAGATTTAACCGAGTTGTCACCTGGGGAAAGAGGTGCATTATTATTGATTTTTTATTTATTGCTTGATAAAGGAGATATTCCATTAATCATTGACCAGCCAGAAGAAAACTTGGATAATGAGAGTGTTTATAATATTCTTGTGAAGTTTATTAAAAAGGCAAAAGAAAGGCGACAAGTTATTATTATTACACACAATCCAAACCTTGCCGTTGTTTGTGATGCAGAACAACTAATACGTGTTCATATAGACAAAGAGAACAAAAATAAATTCACATATATTTCAGGTGCAATTGAGAACAAAATAATAAATGATGAGATTGTAAAAATACTTGAAGGAACGCAACCTGCATTTACAAATAGAAAATTAAAATATGCGAATGTAACCGAGAATTTTTAGCCACCGCTCAAAGTCAAGCACATTGTCTGGTCACAAAAGCTAACGCACTTCCAAAACCAGTCAAAGAGCTTGCCTTGCCAACGCTAGGCGAACAGATGGTATAAAGCACGAAACGCTAACAACACCTATATGTAATGCGAAAAGCGGCTGTAACCGTTCGTGAGTCACGCTTCCGTTCACCGCCAAATTTTTTGATTTGGCTTTTACGATAAAATTTAAAAACAAAATTCAAAAAATCTGGCT
>JAQUBO010000282.1 GCA_028686735.1 Bacteroidales bacterium | reverse complement strand
TTACTGCGTCATTTTCTTTCTATTCTAATTTATCAGCTCCTTCGCATTCGTAAAGAGCCATCATAGCAGAAAAGAACTCCTCATATATTTTATCATGGTTTGATTTATTGTCTTCCATGTATTTTTCCATAGCTTCTTTTCCTTCTAAGTTATTGCTATATTTTTGTTTCATCTCTTTTTCTAGAGTTTCAAATTCATAGCCTAGTTTTTTTATTTTTTGAATTTCGTTATCATCAAGGTTTTTATCTTTTGTAGCTTCTACTAGCACTTGAGTGTATTTTTCGATTTTATCTATCATTTTTTGTGCATCAGCAATACTAGTTTTAATTATCTCTTGTTCATTTTTGTGTTTTAATTCCGCTTTGTTGTTGCTACATGCAAATAATCCAAATGCGATTATTAAAATATATATATATATTTTAGCCATAATTGTTTAGGTAAAAAAAAAGACTGTTAAAAACAGTCTTTTTTTTGTTTAGTGTGTGTTCTTACTATTCTAATTTATCTGAACCTTCACATTCGTAAAGAGCCATCATAGCAGAAAAGAACTCCTCGTAAATTTTTTCAAGATCAGCTTTGTTGTCTTCCATGTATTTTTCCATGGCTTCTTTTCCTTCTTTGTCATCTTTGTACTTCTCGTCCATCTCTTTTTCAAATGCGTCAAGTTCTTCACCTAATTTTTTTAGGTCTGCAACTTCACCATCGTCAAGTTTTTTGTCTTCGGCAGCAGATTTTGCTACTTCAGTGTACTTTTCGATTTTTTTAACCATTTTTTTTGCGTCAGCTTCTGGTCCGCCACATGATGCTAAAGTAAGAATAAAAGCAGCTAAGCTTAATAAAATAGCGATTTTTTTCATAATTGATACAATTTAAGTTTATAAAATTATTAAAGTGTAAATTAAAGCATTTTTTTTATAAGTTCAAACTAAAAACAAACAAAAAACACTTTTTTCGATTAAATAATAATTATTTAAGGTTTTCGGCACCTTCGCAACTCCATAAGGACATTAAGGCTTTAGTGTATTTTTTGACAATTTCTTTGTTTTTATCAATAGACATGTATTTTTCAAATTCTTTTGTTGCCTCTTCGTTATCTTCATATTTACTATCCATCTCTTCTCCAAACTTTTCAATATTGCTCTTTATTGCATTTAGCTCTTTGGTTTCGTTTTCATCAATAACTTTATCTACAGCAGCTTTTACTGCGACTTCGGTATATTCCTCATACATTTTGAGCATTTTTTTTACATCTGCTTTTGGTCCGCCACAAGAACTAATAAATATTATTATGATGCTTATTAAAATTAATGATACTGTTTTTTTCATAATTGTTTTTTTTAAAGAATTGCTAAGATACAAAAAATAAGATTATTTAATATAAGATCTTTAATATTTTGCAACAATTGGCATTTTTCTACCAGTTCCAAAAGCTTTTGATGAGATTCGTAATATGGGTGGAGCTTGAAAACGTTTGAATTCGCTGTTGTTGATTAGTTTGATTATAAAATCAATAGTTTTTTTATTGCCCAATATTTTTTCAATTTCACTTGCTGACAAATTGTTTTCGATATATTCAAAAAGTATTCGATCTAGTAAGTCATAATCGGGTAGAGTATCGCTGTCTTGTTGGTTAGGACGTAATTCTGCTGAGGGAGCTTTGCTTATAATATTTTGAGGAATTATGTCTTTGATGTGCTGATTTATATAATTTGAAAGTTCATACACCTCTGTTTTGTAAATATCACCAAGGACTGATATTGCTCCATTCATATCGCCATACAATGTTGAATACCCCACAGCTATTTCACTTTTGTTTGAAGGATTAAGAACAATGTTTCCAAATTTATTTGAATATGCCATTAAAATACTACCTCTAATTCTTGCTTGTATGTTTTCTTCGGTAAGATCTTGTTTTGTTCCTTTAAAAACGCTAGACATAGTTTTTTCAAAATTCTGACGAAGTTCCTCAATATTTATTATATGATATTTAATTTCACATCGTTCTGCCATGTCAGTAGCATCTGTTACAGAATGTTTGCTCGAATAGGCTGAGGGCATAAGGATAGCTTCCACATTTTCTGACCCTAAAGCCTTTACTGCTATTGCTAGTGTAAGTGCCGAGTCGATGCCTCCTGATAATCCTAAAACAGCCTTTTTAAAACCAGACTTCTTAAAGTAATCCTGTACACCTAAAACTAAAGCTTTATATATATAGGTGTATTTATTGAATTCAACTTTTTGAATTTCTTTTAATTGCTCAATTTCGGCACTATTTACTATTTTAAAATCTTCTTCAAAATAATTTGCCTCAATTACTTTTTGCCCTTTACTGTTTATAGCCAAACTACCCCCGTCATAAATTAAATCTGTATTAGCACCTGTTTGATTTACATATATAATAGGTGTTGAATATTTTATTGCATTGTTGCTAAGTATTTCTGTTTTTGTGTTTGCGTGATTATGCGAATATGGTGATGCTGCGATATTAACAATAAAATCAGGTTTAAATTTTGATAAATATTCTAAAGGACTATTCTTATATTCTAGTTCTTTACTAAAGTTACCATTAACCCTTTGTTCGTCCCAAAGGTCTTCACAAATAGTTATTGCAATTTTTTTATTTTTATATTCAATTATTTCGAAAATATCATTTGATGCAAAGTAGCGGAAGTCGTTAAAAACATCGTAAGAGGGTAGTAGTGTTTTATTAATAGTTTTTATTATTGATTGATTTTTTATAAAAATGGCAGAATTGAAAAGTTTTTTCTCTTTTAGAGTTGCGTTTATAGTAGGAGCACCAATTATAACAGCAATTTCTTTTGTATGTGCAGCAATTTTAGTTATTGCATGTTCACAATTATTGATAAATTCTTGATTGTCCAACATGTCGAAAGGACTGTATCCACAAACTGCAAGCTCTGAGAAAATTATTAAATCAACATTTTCTGATTTTGCTTTATTTATTGCGTTTATAATTTTTTCCGAATTGTATCTTAGATTACCAATATGATAATTTAGTTGAGAGAGTGCTATTTTCATGCTAATTTAAATTAAAAAAAACTCGGGTTATTTACCCGAGTATAAAGTTTTGAATAAAAATGGGTTAAAATATAATACCCAATTTAAGTTGAATATCGCTTAAAAGTACTTTTGGTTCTGTTTTACTACTCATGTTTAAGTCTGAAAACACCTCAGTTTTATCAACATCAATTAATCCTCCGGTATATAATATTTCGATTAGCAACCTTGTGTTTCCAGCAAGAGAATATTCCGCTCCACCACCAATATGCCAGCCTGCATTTAAGCTAGCAATGTTTTTACTTAATAACATATTTTCGTCTGTATTAACAGTACTATTCGATGCAACTGCTTCTATGGTGCCAAGTGCTTTGATATTTAGTAATGGCGTAACACCAGCTTTAAGAAAATAAGTAAAATACCCTATTTCATTGGTTTTGCCTTTAAAACCTACTGGTATTGCAAGATAATTAAGATTGTATTTTATTGAGCTTTGCGTGTATAAAGTGTCGTAAGCATCACCTTCATCTGGAGTAATACCTAAAGCACCATTTGTAAAATTAACATTTCCTCCTAAGTTGTTAAATTGGATACCTGTCGAAATGGCAAAGTTATCAATAAGATTAAAGTCTAGGAGTGCACCGAAACTATATCCCAATTTCATTCCATCTGTAGTGATTGTTTTGCTGTCAGTACTCATCCACGACATTGTTGGACCTATAAATAAGCCACCCGAGATTTTTTGTGCGAAAATATTTCCAG
>JAQUBO010000082.1 GCA_028686735.1 Bacteroidales bacterium | reverse complement strand
AGATAATGGTAGCAGAGATAAGGGCGACAAAATCTTGCCAAATGGACTGTATCACTGGTATTGCGAATTCCACGACTGGAATGGTACGCTTTATCAAGAACAAGGAACTGTTACATTAACAAGATAAGTCTTGAATATATTTAATATATAGAGGCTGCCCCAAAAAGGCAGCCTTTTTTTGTGAAGAATAAAATATTGCGGTAGCGGGTTAAATAGAAATTTCAGAACTCCTAATCTATTCGCAAATAAGCAATCCCTAGGTTTAAAGATTAGCCTTAAATTGTGTAGAATGTTGACTTTACATTGCCGACAAAAAAATCAATCTTATTCCTGCCAGTAAATTTAAATCAGACTTTCAGCCTGATTTAGAGTATGCATCGCTTTTGCCAAAAGCAAGATTTGTATTGCTAAGGCTGAAAGCCTTATTTATTATAACCAGATGCGAAGCTTCTGGTTATTAGGCGAATACAAATGGCGTCCTGAAAGGGCAGCTTAACATATATACACATAGGTTTAGAAATGATGATAGCCTTTTTGCCTCGTTTTGGTCTCTTTTTAAAATCCTAACACCAATGAATAAATATTCCTGTAATTATCTAATTTACAAGCAATTAAATGAATTTAAAATAATTGTGGGTCAGTTGTTCTGAAGATAGGATTGAATCAATGTTTTATAAAAACTTCAACTTGAATAGTCGTTTTATTTTTAACTTGAATATTGTATTTTCCTGAGGCAAAGTCTTGAACGTCTATTTCTAAATGTGATTTAGCAGTTTCGGCTTGATATGTCAATTCCCCTAATGAGTTAAATATTTTAATGTGTTTTATGGTAGTGCTATTATAATCAAAATTTATCCAAACAATATTTTTTACTGGATTAGGAAAAATGGAGAATTTTATGTCAGATTCTTTTTTTATTTCTTCAGGAACGTAATAGTATGGTTCAGAATCACTAAAACATCCAAATTCATTAAAAACTCTAACAGTATAGTTTTGATAAGGATCTGGATCCAATAGAGTTTGGTTTGTTTCACCTACTAACTCACCTATTCCTTCTGAGAACCATTGGAATGCAAAAGCATTTGAAGATTCAAGTGAGTTTTCTTCTGTAAGTGTTATTTCGGGTATTTCAGGTGTTTCATTTACTAAAATGTTTACGGATGTTGTATCAGAATTGTGTCCTTGCCATACAACTAAACTTATTGTTATTGTTCCGGTTTCATCTATCATGTAAGCTAAGCTTGGCATGTTTGAAATATACATATCATTTGCAAACCACTTAAGACTATCAAATGCTATTGTTTCGGTATTTAGAATAATTTGTTCTGTTTGACAAATATTTGTTGGTAGGTTTGACATTATAGCTCTTGGGGCATCTTCGGTGTACATCTTTATGCAAAGATCGAAGTTGTTCGATGTGCCTCCTCCAGTCTGAGTCCAATTATTACCATTGTTACTAATCCAACATAATCCTGTTGTGGCAGTAAATGCCGATGAACTGTATTCTTCGTATTCTTCTATTGGGATTGGTTGGGTTGTACTAGCATCACAGGTATATTTTACCTTAATATATACATCTGTTCCAATTGTATCAGTTTTGAGATTGAATGGAATAGTATAGAAACCAGCTTCATGGCAAAATAGATTTGTAGATGCGATTAAATCAGATAAAGTGTTCCCAGTTTTAGTGTGATATATTTCAACTTCAATTGTTGAATTTGGTGTAACTGCATAGGTGCCAATTCGTTTTATCTGTTGTCCTGACATGTTTCCAGCTTCTGGTAAGATTGTATATTTAATTAAAGCATAAGCTTGATTTGTTGAATAACCGAAATTATTTACCCAACCAAATTCGTCATAATAATATACTTGTGCGGTATTGTTAACATCTGGAATATTAACTTTTGTTGGAAAAACAACATTTGAACTTAAAATGCCAGCATCATAATATGAGCAATAGAAATAGCCATTATTTGCCCATGATGTTCCGTAGGAGTCTTTGATTATCCAACCACCACTGTTTGGTGCTCCCTGTGAATGTGAGATTATCGTCCCAGCCAATAATTGTTACGCAATGTGCGTAGGGTTCATCTTCAACGCCAATAACAGGATCATAATATTTGTAATTGATTGCGTCGTAATTTGCAGGAATCCCGTTAAAAAACATACTAGAAGCTACAGCTCCGTAGTCCAATAATGCTTGTTTTATATCATTGATGTTTCCAGAGATTATTCTCATCTCTTCAACATAAGCTGTTGGTATTGCGGGAAATGGGAAACTTAAGGGACAATCCGCAGAGCTTGTAGTGTATGGATCTTGTGTTTCAGTGTAAATCCCATGGTGAATAGATAATATTGCGTTTGTTATGTAAAAGTTCCCCCATTCGCAGGGAGCTGGGTCAAAATTATGACAATCTGTAAGATTATCTTCAGAAAGGTCATAAGTACCATGCGATTGTTTTAACCACGATGATTCAATAGCTGCACAACTTGCAAACGCCCAACAAGAACCACAGGTAAGTCCTTGGTCTTTTACTGGTGTTACGTATCCTAATGTTCTTAAATCATAAGATGTGTCAAATTGTGAAAACACTAAATTTGAAAATAAAAAAGATAAGATGAGTAGAATAGACTTTTTCATGATATGCTTATATTTTATACAAATATAGCGTACAAAGAGGGCAAGTGCAAGTTTTTTTAACAAGCTTAGTACAAAACCCCAATCTCTTTTTTTATAAACTTAATTGCTTCTTGGGTGGGAGAGGTTTCAATTTCAATAAGTTTTTCAAAAATTGACTGGCTTAATTTAAGTGCATTTGCATTGGGATCTATGTCTTTTAGACATAAATTAATAAGTTGTATAGTCTTTTCTTTAGAGTTTCTAACCATTTCCCATGCATCAATCGATAAATAGAGTTGCTGCGACAAGTTATGTTCAAATTCACTTCTGATGAGAACCAGCATCTCTTTATGTAGTTGCTGTACTGTCATGTTGGGAGTTTGGAGACGGGTAATAACACTGTTAGGCGAAATTCTCTCTAAAAAGAGTATTATTCTTTCATAAGCCTGAAGACGAATGGGGGTAATAATCTTTTTGTTTTGTAATACGATTTCTGCTTTTCTCATATCGTTTTCTTTCTTTAACACCTGCTTTAATACAAAGTAAGCAGTAAAAAAAACTATAAGCCCAGGAATTGTGATTTTTAATATTTCTAGTACCATTATAAAAAAGTTTAAATTTATGTTTTACAATATTAGATAATTAAATTATAAAGTTTATATTAGCAGATATAATTTTATAAACATTTTGATATGGAAAAAGTATCCGAGAGGTTAAATAGGATGTCAGTGTCAGCAACTTTGGCAATGACACAAAAAAGTCGTGAGTTAAAAGCACAAGGAAATGATGTGATTAATCTTAGTATTGGAGAGCCTGATTTTGATACCCCTGAGCATGTAAAGGCTGCTGCAAAAAGAGCAATTGATGAGAATTATACTCACTATCCTCCTGTTCCTGGTTTCGAATCGCTTAAAAAAGCAATTGTTAATAAGTTTAAACGAGAAAACAATCTTGAGTTCGATGAAAATCAGATTGTTGTTTCTACAGGTGCAAAACATTCAATAATAAATGTCTTTCTTGCTACTATTAATCCTGGAGATGAGGTAATTATTCCTGCTCCATATTGGGTTAGTTATCCCGATATGGTTGGATTGGCCGAAGGAGTGCCTGTTGTAGTTAAGTGTGGTATTGAATCTGACTTTAAAATGACTGCCGAACAACTTGAGCAGCACATTACACCTAAAACAAGAGCAATTATTTATAGCTCACCCTCAAATCCTACGGGTATGCTTTATTCTAAAGATGAACTTGAAGCATTAGCAAAAGTTATTGAAAAGCATCCAAATATAATTGTTGTTTCGGACGAAATATATGAACATATCAACTTTTCTGGTAAACATCAGAGTATTGCACAGTTTGAGACCATTAAAGATAGAGTGGTGGTGGTAAACGGAGTTTCTAAAGGTTATGCAATGACGGGCTGGCGAATTGGATATGTTGGCGCTCCTTTATGGATAGCAAAAGCTGTTACAAAATTGCAAGGACAATTTACCTCCGGAGCATGCTCAATAGCCCAAAAAGCCGCCGAAGCTGCTATTAATGCAGGGTCAGATTCTTGTAAAGAAATGACTGAAGTGTTTAAAAAAAGACGCAATTTAGTTATGAGTTTATTTAAAGAAATTGATGGCATAAAAATGAATGAACCCCAAGGAGCATTTTACGTCTTTCCAGAAGTTTCATCTTTTTATGGTAAATCTTTTGATAAATATACTATAAATAATTCAGGCGACCTTGCATTGTATGTCCTTGAAACCGAGTTTGTTGCATCGGTTGGAGGACATGCTTTTGGCTCACCAGAGTGCTTGAGGTTTTCTTATGCAACTAGCGAAGATATGCTTGTAGAAGCTATTACAAGAATTAAAAGAGCTCTGTCAAAATTGAAGTAAATAGATACTTTTCAACCTGGGCGGTTAATAAAGTAATTTATTAACCGCTTTTTTTTAGCTAATGTATTATAAAATTTCTTAAATTTGTTTTGTACTAATTTTTAAAGCATTATTTCTATGAAACAATTTTATTTTTTTGCTCTCTTTTTGTTCTTGGGTATAATAGTAAATGCACAGTCAACTTACTTTGCGTATGAGCAAGCTCTGGCCGATGATAATGTCCGAAGTGTCGAAGAAGACATATATGGTAATGTTTGGATAGGCACTACATCGGGAATTACAAAATTTGATGGTGCCGATTTTGTATCCTATAGTACTACTGACGGGCTCGGAGGAAATATAATTTATGATATTCTTGCTCATTCATCTGGTAATGTTTATGTGGCAACTGCAGCAGGAATGTCGGTGTTTGATGGAACTGATTGGATAAATCATGCCTCTGGTACGGGAATGCCAAGTGGTACAATATGGGCGGTCGAAGAGGATAGTAACGGTAATATATGGGTAGGGTCTTCGACTAATGGCGTGGCATACTATGATGGCGTAAACTGGTATCCGTTTGGGGTAGATCAAGGATTATGCTCAAATTCAGTTAAAGTTGTTTACGCTGATAGGAATAATAATGTTTGGTTTGGTACTGGAAATGGAATATCTGTGTATGACGGAGCTGAATTTAAAAGCTTTAACACGTCAACGGGATTGCCAGGCTTAATGATCAATGATATAATACAACTTTATAATGGTAATATCGCAATTGCTACAAATGGGGGAATAGCAATTTATGATTTCCAATCTTGGACTGCGATTACTACTGTCGAAGGATTACCAGCAGCAAATATTTTGACTCTTAGAGAGGATTATAACCAAAACTTATGGATGGGCGCTTCGATTGGTCTTATTAAATATGACGGAACTAATTTTATAGTAAAAAATTATGATGACGGATTATCTAGCTCTATTGTTACGAAAATCCTTATTACTAAAGCTGATGATAATAAAATTTGGGCTGGATCATACGCAAAAGGTATTACTGTTTATGATAATGCAGATACATATATTATTTATCGAAAAAATAGAAATCTAATTAGTGATAATGTGCAAACTATTTATGTTGATGACGCTGATATTACTTGGATAGGAACAGATGCAGGGATAAATAGAGTTAATGATTTGCACTGGAGAACTTATTTAATGGCAGATGGATTAACTAGTAATGATATCTCGTGTTTTCATAAAGATATTAATGGTAATCTTTGGGTAGGGACTGTTGATGGACTTAATGTAATTGATGGTCAGGTGATTACCAGTTATACTACAGCAGACGGACTTACAAGTAATGTTATAAATGGTATCACTTCTAATGATGCTGGTGTGGTGTATATTGCTACTCCAAATATGATAAGTGTAATTGATGGAGGTATGGTTACCGATACTATAAATATAAGTGATGGTTTGAATAGTGATAGTATTACTCAAGTACATTACGAAAATGGACGACTTTGGGCTTTGTCAGATACTTCAATTCAATATTTTGATGCAACTTGGGTTGATGCAACTTCCTCGGGCTGTGCAATGACTCCAGAAGGAACAAAGGCTAAGTGCCTTAATAATTCTGCTATTCAATATTTTGGTACAGATCAAACATTACGTTCTTACGAAGATGGAACAACAAATGCTTCTTGTATTGCACATCCATATTCTGGAACTTCTATTATCAACGCAATTGCTGATACACCATTAGGCCTTCTTTGTTCTTTTGATAATGGAGAAATTCAGACTTATACTTCTGGTCCAGGTTGGACACCGTTCGCGGTTCCTTATAATGTCTCTTTTGTCGCAGATCAATCAAAAAACTATGTGTGGATAGGTTTTGAAGCTAACGGTATTATGAAACAATGTTATTCTTGTTCCGAAACAATTGCTTATGACCAAACAGTTGAAACCTGCCATGATGCAAATAATGCAACATTAAATTTAACGGCTCCTCTTGGCACTTATGAGTATTCAATTGATAATGGTAATAATTGGCAAGTATCAACTTCTTTTAACTCTCTATCGGGTGGTTATCATCATTTGCTCGTGAGAGATGCAAGTTTAAGTATAGTGGCAGATTCTGTCCTGTTTATTGATCACTATAATATTATTGATGATGCAAATATTACGATTACTCAGATGATGTGCAATGGAGATAATAATGGACAGATTAAATTAGTTTATTCTAATTCAGGTTCGCACGAATGGGAAAATGGAAATACTACATTGTATTTACGAGAAAATTTAGCTGCAGGAACTTATGTTGTTACAGTTTCTGATGGGGCATCCTGTACTCGAGTGCTCGAAAATACAGTGGTACAGCCCGAATCCCTTTCAGTAATAGTTGATTTTGAAAATGTAGTTTGTTTTGGTGAGGCTAATGGAAATATTAGCTTAAATGTTACAGGCGGAACATTGCCATATCAATATTTTTGGAGTAATAGCAGCGAAGATGCATCTATTAGTGGTTTGGGAGCAAATGACTATTATTATACTGTAACAGATGCAAATGGCTGTTCTGTAAATGGAATGCAATCAATTAGTGAACCTTCAGAATTGATTTTGACCGACGTAGTTGATAATGTTGATTGTTATGGAGAACTTACTGGTAACATTGATATTACAATAAGTGGAGGAACGCCTAATTATCTCGTCGAATGGAATATTTCTGATTATGTAGATATTAATAATGATATTATAGAAGCACCTGCTGGAGATTATAGTGTTACTATAACTGATGATAATTTGTGCTCGGTTACGGCAGATTTTTCAATTACTCAGCCAAATGAAATAGAGATTGTCTCCGCAGATATTATAAATGTGTATTGTTATGGAGATTCGACAGGTGAAATACAGCTTGAAACTACAGGAGGATCTGGAAACCTCTCATTTGAATGGGTAAAAGAAGGAGAAGCTGGGACTTTCGCAACAACCGAAGATCTGTTGAATTTGTCTTTAGGTGTTTATCATCTAACAATTACAGACGAAAACTTTTGCGAGCTAATAACTGATTATACCATTACTCAATCTCCCGATTTAGAGCTTACTCTTGATATAACCCCAATATCGTGTGGAGGATACGAAGACGGGCAAATCCTAGCTCAAGCTAGTGGAGGTAGTGGTACGTATAGTGCTTATACTTGGTATAATGATCTAAATCAGATTATTGGTACTTACCCTCAAATTACTGGATTAGGTCCTGGTGATTATAAAGTTGTGGTTCGTGATAGTTATTATTGCTATGATTCTGTTTCTACAACACTTACACAGGCAGTGCCACACGAATATGTTATTACTCCTACACCTATGTCATGTAATGGTTTAGCAGATGGCGAAATTCTTGTTTCCGTTGATGGAGGCTCGGGCGATGGCTTTACCTTTAATTGGCAAGATGGTGTGGCGGGAAATGTAAATTATGCTCAAAATTTAGCGGCTAATGAATATTTTGTTACTATTACCGACCCACTTGGATGTGTAGAAATATTGTCGGCCGAAATAGTAGAACCATATATGAATAATATTGGAGCTTTTAATGATGTAGAATATCTTTGCTATGGTAATAATCTAGTATTAAATCCAGGGGTTTTTGTTGAGTATTCTTGGAGTACAGGCTCAACCCAACCAACAATAACTGTCGAAAATGCAGATGTCTATTTTGTTGAGGTTGTTGATGATAGTGGTTGTCATCTTGCTGATACGGTGCAAGTAATTATTAGTACTGTCTTTAATAATGAAGACATTAATCTTGCTTCTGTAACTGATGATAATAATATCAAATTAATCTGGGAAAAAACTGATGGAGAAGGTACTGAGCTTTATAAAATATATAGAGATGCTGGTTTTGGACTAGAATATCTTGATAGTAAGCCTTTTAATGAGGTGGCAATTTATGAAGATGCTAATGTAGATCCAACAAACCAATATTATAGTTATCAAATTTCGGCTGTTGATTCCTGTGGCTCGGAAAGTGATTATTCCCAAACTCATCGCACTTGTTTATTAGATGTTGTGCCTGATGACAATGGGGCTTGTTGGTTAAATTGGGGCGAGTATCAGGGCTTTTTTGTTGTATATTACTTTATTATGAGCGGAACAACTCCAGATAACCTTGAAGTCGTAGATTCTACTCTTTATAGCGATTTTAATTGGGTAGAAATGAACCCAAACCCAAATGGTACTTATTATAGAATTAAAGTGAGACGTATAGATGGTTGTTATCCTGGTAATGGATATTATTATGACGAAGCATTCTCAAATATTGTTTTTTGCGATAATTATGTAGGATTTGTTAATTCAGCTGTTGCTAAAACATCGGTATATCCAAACCCGTTTTCTTATAATATTACTTTAGATATTAGTATGAATATCCCAAGTGAATTAAAATACTCCATTATTAATGTATTAGGGCAGCAAATTATTGAGCCTAAAACGACTTTTGTCGAAAAAGGAGAACAAACCATAGTTATTAATCCCGATATTGCTTCTGGTTTATATGTTTTACGACTTGAAGTGGGTGATGAGGTTTATAATAAACGGATTATTAAGGAGAATTACTAATAGATGATGCGTTATAAAATTGAGTTGTCATATTCTGGTAGAGGTTTTCATGGTTGGCAAAGGCAACTGAATGCGGTAAGTGTTCAGCAAACAATAGAAGATGCAATTAACGTGGTTTTTAGTGATAAAATCTCTATGGTTGGCTGTGGCAGAACCGATACTGGCGTTCATGCACGTAAATATATAGCACATTTCGATTCGGATAAAGAGTATGGCAGTGATGCAGGAATGAAACTAAATAATTATTTACCTTTTTCAATAGCAATACACAGTATCAAATCTGTTTGCTCTGATTTTCATGCACGCTTTTCGGCGATTAAACGTACATACCAGTATCAAATTTGTCTTACAAAAAATCCTTTCTTTGTTAATTATGCCTGGTTTGTTTATCAGTGTCTTGATGTAAATTTAATGAATGTTGCTGCTGAACAATTATTAAAACATATTGACTTTACTAGTTTTAGTAAACTGCATACAGATGTTAAGACAAATAATTGCGATGTGCAATATGCTAAATTTGAACTTAACGAAAATGTTTTGATATTTACAATTACTGCTGATCGGTTTTTGCGAAATATGGTGCGTGCAATAGTAGGTACTCTTATTGATGTCGGAAAAGGAAAAACTAATATTGATGATTTTACTGCTATAATAGAAGCAAAAGATAGGAGTAAAGCGGGGCAATCGGCTCCTGCTCAAGGACTATTTCTTGTTGATGTTGAATATCATTAATTAGTTTTTAGAAATATTCGTTTTGTGATTTTTGGGGAGTTCTACATAAAAAGTTGTGCCTTTTCCCACTTCGGAATCTAAACTAATATTACCATCTACGAGATTTGTGTTCTCTTTGGCGATACAGAGCCCTAAGCCAAGACCTCCATATACATCAGAGATGCTAGAGTTTGCTTGCGAAAATCTGTCGAAAATGATGGCTTTGTCTTTGTCAGATATACCGATACCAGTATCTTTTACATAAATGGTAGTACTATCTGTACTTTCAAAATATCCAATTTCAATTGTGCCTTCTTTTGTGAATTTGATTGCATTTTCAATAATGTTACCAAAAATCTTTGTAAGTTTATGATGGTCGCTAACGATTTTTAAGTCTTTATTAGAGTTTTTTGTCGCAAGCACTAATTTTACATCTTCCGATATTTTTAATGAAAATATTGAGTGAAGTTCTGTTAAAAATTCATTAATGTTAATTTCACTTAATTCCGGGTAATGCTGTTTTGTGTTAAGTAAAGATAATTCAACTATATCGTCAATAATTTTTTGCAATTTAAGACCGTTGTTAATTATTATCTCAGTAAAATATTCACGCTTTTGTTTTGTTAGTCCTTCTTTTTTTAATAATCTCGAAAATCCCACAACCCCATTTAGTGGAGTCCTAACTTCATGCGACATATTGTGTAGAAACTCTGTTTTTAACTTATTACTTTCTTCTGCTTTTAATTTTGCTTTTAAAAGCTCTTTAGAGTTTTTTTCTTTTTCTTCAAGCAATATCAAAAGATCTGCATTCTTTTTTTCTAATTCCTGTTCGTTTTGATGTATTAATTTTATTTTATTATTAAGCCTCTTAAAAAGATAGTTAAATGAAACAGCAAATAATCCACCTAACCATAGATAGAGCAAAATGGCAGTAGCCCATGATGAAAATGTTTTAGATGATTGTATATAATCCACATTAAGCTCTATTGTGCCTGTTAAAAATAATAATCCAAAAATAAAAATAACTCCCGAGGAGGTTAAAACCCAGAAATAAATGGTTTTCTTATCTAATAATAATGTTGATAAGCCAATTGATGTTAATAGTATTGTTAGGCTTGCTCCAAAAATAGCACCTCCATAAAGATTTATAATTCCGATAAGTACTAAAGTTGCTATTAGTAAATTAGATTTTAAAACATAAGAAAACTTTCTGTAATTCATCAATACAATCAAAGATGGTATAAATGCTAAGGCACTCCAAATCCCAATTTTACTAACCTCTAGCTTATAAGAAGAAATTATACCAAATAAGATAGTTGGAAGTCCAATTGTTCCAATTGCCAAGTAAATACGATAAAGTAGTGTGTCCTTTATTTCTGGTAAGGTATCGTTGATGTTTAGGTCTTTTGTTTTTAATATTTTCATTTAGTTTTTATTTAGAACCATATAATCCCAGGCTTGTAATTCAATGTTTTTTAGTTGCTTACTAGTGAACTCTTTTCCCGAAAAATATTCTTTGTATTTAAGGTTTTTATCTTTTATCTTTAATTTTGCAGTAGCAATATTGTCTGAAAAATTTAAAATAATTAATAAATGATTATTATTTTTCGTTCTGGTATAAGCGAAGACAGGTGAGTTTTTTGAACTGTGGATTATTTTAAAATCACCACCATATTCTCCGTTCCATAGAGCCTCATTGTCTTTTTTTAATTTATTTAGTGATTTGTAAAAGTCTTCATAAATAATTATCGACCAATCAATGCTGTCTTTGTCGAAAAAACTTAAACGATGGTCTAATCCAGCTTCTTGTCCGCTATACAAAAGTGGCATTCCAGGTAGAGTGTAGCATAATACAGAAAAACATAAATTTCCCTCGCCATATCTTTCATAAACTGTCCCATTCAAGGAGTTTTCGTCGTGGTTGGTGGTGAAACGCATTTTAACACTTCCTTTTGGAAAATTTTTTGTTTCCCATTTTAAAAGTGTGTCTAATTCTGTTATTGGTTTTTCGCCATTAGCAATTTGGTTCATACCGTGTAATAGCCACCACGAATACGACATGTCAAAAGCATAATCGTGATGTCCGGGTTGTTCGGCTTCGGCAAGCATAAAGATTGGTTTAATTGTATCAAGAGTTTCTCGTGCTTTGTTCCAAAATTCTGTTGGTACCATTTCGGCAACATCGCACCTAAAACCGTCAATATCTGTTTCGTTAATCCAAAAGGCCATATCGTTTATCATGGCTGTGTGTAATTCTGTATTGTCGTAATTTAGGTCTATTACATCGTCCCAATCTTCAATAGGCGGTATAAAATTATTTAGACTGTCTTTTGTGTAAAAATCAGGATGAGTTTTTGTCCAAACATGGTCCCACGATGTGTGATTTGCTACCCAATCTAAGATAACATACATATTATGCTCATGTGCCACTTTTACTAAATTCTTAAAATCTTCTATTGTCCCAAACTCTGGATTGGTATTCGTGTAATCTTTTATCGAGTAGTATGAGCCAAGACTTCCTTTGCGATTCTTAACTCCTATTTCCTGTATTGGCATAATCCAAAGAATGTCAATTCCAAGTTCTTTTAACCTCGGAATATCTTTGATAAATTCAGAAAAAGTACCCAAGTTAGTATGTTGACGAATATTAACTTCGTATATTACGGCATCTTTGGCCCACTCTGGCATCGTTTTTTGGTACGAAGTCTTGACTTTTTTGTCTCGCTTTGCATTATTACAACCAAAAATCGATAATAAAAAAGCTATTAGAATCATAAAAGTAATTTTAGATTTCATGTTTTTTTAGTTCTTGGTTAATAATTCAAACGAATAGGGTGCTAATATAATTTGATAATTGGAACTTAATTCATTAATTTCAGAATTAAAATTAATTGCATATTCATTAATAATTCCCAATTCATTTTTATTTAGTGTTAATTCTTTAGTATTTGCCGACTGGTTAATTAGTAAATAGGAGACTTTATCAAAATACTGCCTTTTTAATACCAGTGCGTTTTTGCTTTCATGAATAATAAAGCTAGCTCCATAAATTAGCTCAATATTATTTTTTCTTATCGATATTAGTTTTTTGAATATTTCAAATGTTTCTTTTTGTTCTGGATTTAAATTATCAAAAATCATCATTCTTCTATTGTCTGGGTCTCCAGCTCCAGGCATTCCAATTTCATCTCCATAATAAATACAGGGAATTCCTGGTATTGACATTGTAAAAGCCGCAAGGTTTTGTAGTTTTTTGTATGATAATTTGTTTTTTACATTTATATCTCGTGCCCAACCAGCCTCTTTGTTATCCTCTCCAGATAAAACAGATTTATCAGCATAAGTAATAAATCTAATAATATTATGATTTCCTGTTATATTTCCCATCAGGTTGTTGTATCCATAAAGCGATAATGATGAGTTAAGGCTTTGAGCAAGTTTTTGCATGTCGCATAAGCTATCGGCAAAACAATTTCGAACATCAAAATATAGATTAAAATCAAATTGCCCATCGAGCTTATCGCTACCTACATAATTGTTTATAAGCTCTCGACTACCAAATGTTTCGCCAATTTGAAAAAATGTCTTTTCTGAGAAGTTTGTTTGTATTTTTTTTGTTAAATTTGTCCAAAACACTTCTGGGATATGCTTTGTTGCATCGTGTCTAAAACCGTCAACATCAAACTTTTTAATCCAATATAATGCTAACTCCGAAATTGTGTCTGTAACTTCGGGATTATTAAAATCCCATGAGGGTAAAAACGTATCAAACCAAGTTGTGAGACGGTATTCATTCCAAATTCGTATGTTTTTGCGACCATCTGGGAGATTTAATTCTGTTGCCCAGCTTTTATTAGATTGATAAAGTGGGTGATCTTGATGCACATGGTTGGCAACAAAATCTAATATTATATTTGTGTTTTGTGCATGAGCGTTATCAATAAGATTTTTAAAAACACTATCATTCCCAAAACGGATATCAATGTCAACAGATGAAATAGGCCAATATCCGTGGTAACCAGAAGAATATCTACGAGGTTCAGAGAATTCTTTAAATGCAGTTGTGGGATTCTGAAAAATTGATGAAATCCATAAACAATTTATTCCTAAATCTTCAAAATATCCAGTTTCTAATTTATGATTTATTCCTTGTAAATCACCGCCTTGATAATTTGATTTATTTGGTAATCTGTTGTCGTGTAAAGGCTTGTCGTTTTCTTTACATTTATTAAAAAAACGGTCAACAAGCATAAAGTACATAATATTATAATGCTTGTCGTCTCTTGAAAGCTCTTGAGTAGAAGTGATGACTTTTCCGTTTTTTAATGGAATTAACAGGTCGTTGGATTGACAGCCCTTGTAACTGCTGAAAATTCTAATGTCGCTTCGTTGATTTTTTTTAGCCTCTTCGGGTATTTGTATGGTGTAACTATTGGAGTCAAAATTGTTTAAATCAATAGGTATAAATTGGTTTTGCCAGAGAATTAATAGTTTGTCAGGGGTATAATTGGTTTTTATGATTATTTCTTGATTATTGTAACTGTGTGTGTAAATTTGTGGTGCACTTGCTTTACATTGACTTTGTACTGATAATAAAGTGTTGTAGCCGCCAATACCATTTAAAACAGTGTCTCCTTCAGGGTGGTTGTTTCTCCAAACACCGTCAACAACAAGTTGATATTGATAAGTCCCTTTGTCTAATCTTAGGTTTGCTTTCCAACAATCATCATTAAATTCCATTGGCGTTTTATCGGGATCCCAGTCATTAAAGTCTCCAGCAATTTTAACATTTACAAATTTTTCTGATGGTTTAGGAATAAAGTTAATTGTAATATTTGCTTTATCACTTTTTCTGCAAACGATAGAGTAGGTTTTATTGCCAACTACTATGTTGATACTAGAAAGTGCGTCTATTTCATTAAAATCATTTGTTATTTCTATAGTTTTTTGAGTAGAATTGTAAAGATAATTACCCGAGGAGTAATAAATAGAATCTATATTTTTAAAATCCTTGATGAAATTCTCTAGTGAAATTATATTTGTTGTTGAGTTTAAAAATATAGGAGTCGTAATAGTATATAGAGGGTCTATTTCAGTATCAAATATGTCTGCTTTTTTATTGTTACATGAATAAAATCCGATTAATAAAACTTGGAAAGCAAAAAGTAGATTTATGGTTCTAAGCATGTTACACTGTAGTCTTTGTTAATAATAATATTTGCATTTTCTTTTAACGAAAGAACATTTTTATGCTCTTGTTCGAGAATTTTCCATCTTAAATCGTCAGTGTTTTCTTTTCCGCGTTTAGCTTGTGCTAATTTAGTTTCATGGTATGTTAAATCAATAAAGACTTTAATGTCAGAGGGCAAATTTATGGCGTATAATCCGTCAACTATTAAAACACGAATTTTGCTAAAATCAGTTGTAAGCATATCGACTTCATCTGGTACAAGATCTACACATGGCATTTGCGAAATTTTGTTATCAAGAAAATCTTTTACATTGCTAATAAGTCTTTTCCAATCAATTTCGTTTATTCCTACTGAGTCTAATCCTCTTTCAACCCTTAACTGGTTTCTGATTTGTGGATGAGTCGTATAATAGTTGTCAGAATGTATAATCTTAGTTGGAATTTTATAGTTTCTTACCAAGCTTTTGCCTATACAGTGAGACAATTCTGACTTTCCGCTTCCAGATTCCCCTGAAATGCACACTAAAATTTTAGGACGATTTAAACTTATTATTTTCTCAATTATTACCTCTGCAGCCTTGCGGTGCTTATCATTTATTAGTAAAATATCTCCAAGCATTATTCTAACTTATTAATTAGTAAGCGAATATACGAATAAAAAAAACTGTCCACCAATTTGGTGGACAGTTTTTTTTAAAAATTTGAGTTTTATTATTCAGCGATTACTCTTCTAATTATTTGTCCGTCTTTAGTGTTTATTTTCACAATAAAAACTCCATTTAGATTAGAGAAATCAACGGTACATTTTAAATTGTTAACTGTAAAGTTTCACCACGTTGTTAATGAATTTATCCCCCTGCTTTTGCTCATGGAGCTTAGCGGAATGAGCAAAAGCAGGGGGATTTGGTTTTAAAATGATAACTTGCTTAATTTTGTAATCACTT
>JAQUBO010000081.1 GCA_028686735.1 Bacteroidales bacterium | reverse complement strand
TATTTTAAGTATAATTTTCCACCTGAAATAATATCTAAAATAAGCAAACAAAATTTCTTGTTTCATACCATAAGCAGTTGAATCTTCGGGCAAGTACGGAAAGTTCGCTTTCTTCCAAATCGGTCTCACCAGAACCTCTTGAGAATTAAAATTAATATAGTCGGGTAAAATAAGCAATTTATTTTCGGCTAAAATTTGGTCATACATTACAGTACCTGGATATGGAACGACATTATTAAACTTAGCCAAATCGAGTTTGTTTTTTATTGTAAAATCAACACATTGATTGCGAACATCTTTTGTTTCGGAGGGTAAACAAAAAAGAAAATTAGCCATTACCTTATAGCCAATCTTTTGAGCAAGTTTTATTGCATTTTCAATTTCTAAAATCGACTCATCTTTCCCGATATCCCTAAGAAGCTTTTCGGAAACAGTTTCGATACCAAAAAAAACTGCTTTAAACCCAGTATCAAACATTTCGACAAGCAAATTTTCATTCATATCTCTTGTCCTTGCCTGAAACGAGTATGTTATTCCTTTTAAAATACTTGACTTTCTTATTTCCGCACATAAATCATAAATTCTATTATTATTGGCGAGAAAATTGTCATCAAAAAAAGCAATCTCTTTTTGTCCGAATTCTGTTACCAATAATTCCAATTCTTTTACGGTAGTCTCGGCACTTTTGTAACGATACAAACGCCTTCCAACTGCCTTAACACAACAGAAAGTGCAATTATAAGGACAGCCACGAGAACTAATAATATGACCATGATTATACCTTTTATAACTTGCAAACAAATCATAAGGAAATGGAGGTAAAAAATTAATATCCTTTACCATTTTAGAAGTTTCGTTTGTGATAATTTCATCTCCAACACGGTAAACAACGCCTTTAACATCCGACAAGTCTTGTCCAGATTTTAATTTTAAATAAATATTTGCTATTTCTGTTTCACCTTCTCCTGCAAAAACATAATCACATGATTTAACAGATTTCAAAACTTCTACAGGCATACTTGTAGGGTGTAATCCTCCCATTATTACAATTGATTGAGGATACAAAGCTTTAAGTTCATCAGAAATCTTTCTTGCAGATGAAAAAGATTCAGTTAATGTACTAATTGCGAAGACAGTTGGCGAACTATTTTCTTCAACTAACTTTTTAACTTCGTTAATAACATTTTTACAAACCTGTTGATCAACAAAAGAAAAACTCAAATTCTCCTTCCTTAACATCGCCATTAGGTAACCAATACCATACGGAATCGTTATTGGAAAGAAAGGTTTGAATAAACCCGTTGTATCGCCAGCTGTATTAATAAAAATCATTAGAGTTTTTTCTGTTTTTAGCAATTAATATAATCAACAGAATTGTTATTGCTGAAAATAATCTTTTACTTCAGCAAATTTACTATTTTTGTTTTAAATAACCACTTAATGACCAAAAAGAAGAAAATAATACTGTTTTTATTTGCAATTATTATTGTTTTTGGCATTGGAATAAATCTTTTTTATTTAAATAAGGCTATATACTTTGGTTCTGTATATATTAATGTTCAAGATTCAAATGTTTCTATTTCTGCTACCAGTCCTTTGGGCAAAAAATTGGAATTTAATAAAACGATTGATAATTATGGGAATTTTTCTATCAACTATTCTCACAAAAGATTTTATAAAGATTTTATTATTAAAACTGACAGTCAAATAAATGAAACCGACTTATCAAAAATGATTTCTTCCAGTAATATAGAGTTTGAAAAGTTTGAGCTTATAAAAAATAATAACAACAATTCCACTTATCAAATAGTATATAATAAAAGGTATTCATTTCTAAGTAAACAAATTGACTTTATAAAATTCGCATTTCACAAAACTTACAAATATCTTATAATACTTTTTGTTTTAATTCTTGTAATTTCACTTTTTTACTACAGAAAAAAAATATTGCATTTCTTTTCAAGTAAATTATCGAGAATAAAACGAACAATTAATATCGAATTTTTTCGGACAAAAGCATTATTAAGTTTATTGTCTTTAGCCTTATCAATTATAATTTGCTTTTTCTATTACTCAATAGAGGATAAAGAAACTTTTAACTTAGTTAATAATGAAGTATTGATAAGCCAAGCTTTTGACCAATATGATTATCATACTAATGCAATAAACTTTTCTACGGGACAAGGAATCTTGATAAATGGGGAAGTAATTCCTGATTTTGATTATAAAATTAATTTCGGAGAAAAAAATGATGGGAAATATAATATTGAACTATTTACAGGTATTCGTAATTACAACAGGTTTCCAGCATATTCAATTGTTATTAGCGGTATTTACAAACTCTTTAATTTTAATCCAATTGCTGTTAAAATCTGGCAAATCATTCTATTGTGTGTATTAATCTTCATGTTTCCCCTTTTGGGTTATAAAATTTGGCAGAACAAAGGTTTTTGGGCTGGCTTACTCGCTTCACCATTTTTGCTTATTTACATTTTCCCATATTCACTTTTAATTTTACCAGATACCTTGACTGTTTTCGTTAACTTTCTAATTTTATGGTTTTACATTGACCTAAGAAAGAACTTCTCATATAAAAACATATTTATCTCTAGTAGTTTATTAGGATTGAGTTTCTTAATAAAAGCTAGTCTTGTTGTATTAATCCCGTTTATTATTCTTGATATTATAATCTTAACTAAAAAGAATGGACTTAAAAAGAATTTATTAAAGCCCATTATTTATTTGGGTATATTTTTCTTGTTATGGATTCCATACAATATTTGGAGCTATAAATCTTTTATAAAAGATGCTAATAAATGTAGTGAGTTATTAAAGCTAACAAATATTCAACCCTCAAAAATTGATTGTAAATCATTTAACAATTTTACTTTCCATGGTAACTCAAAAAAACTATTTACCAATATAACTTTAGATGAAATTGAGATTTTTAAAACAGACATAGAGCCATTTATTGAAAAGACCAATTACTTGCCTTATAACTTCGCTGGCGATAATTACAGTAGTAATATAATAAACTTATCGTATTGCAAATTAATAACACTTAATAGAAGTCCATATTTTATGATTTTACTAATCTCAAATTATGGAGCATTGGAGTGTCATAACGAATATACGGATGTTGGAGGAATTACGAATAAATGGTTAAATGACCCAAATAGTTTTTACAACAACGACAATCTATCGGGCAAAAGCAATGGAATTAGAATATTGAACTTTTATAAACACAATCCTAAATTATTTTTTAATATTGCACATACAAAATTAAAAAACACTCAAAATCACACTGCAATTATATCTATTTTTAGTCTAATTTTTCTTATTTCGACAATAGTGTTTTCATTAAAGTATATTAATCATAAAACTCTAAAATATCTTATTGTAATGTCTTGTCTTTTTGTTTTGACACTTATATTTATAGAACCGGTTTTGAGTATTTACGTTTATTTGCTTGCATTATGTTTAATTATATTTTACAAAAAATATGATCTAAGAAAGTCGATTCCAATTGTTTTGCTTTGTTTGTCTGGAATCGTTTACATCCTAATATCTTTTAGTTCTCACAGATATCTTACCTATTATACTTTTCCTTTGTATCTTTTGACTGGATACCTTGCTATTGCTACCATTGAAGTGTTATTTAAAAGCGTCAGGACAATCAAAACTAAATAATTTATTGAACATATCCATTGACTAATTTCAATTTGCAGTAATTTATGAAGAAAAAAAACTAAATTTGACTTTTAAATCTTAAACATTGAATAACACACAAATAAATATTATTATTCCGGCATATAACGAGGAAACCTTTGTATTTGATATAATCAAAGAGATTGTAGAAGTTAAACAAAAGCTAAATTTACAATTGAAGATAATACTTGTTGATGACTGTTCTACTGACAATACCAGTTCTGAAATTGGCCGTGCAATAGATTTTTTCAAGGGAGTAGAAATTATTAGCATAAAAAACGACATTAATTCAGGTAAAGGTTTTAGTCTTAAAACTGGTTTCAAATTAGCTGAATCTGGAATAATTATTATTCAAGACGCTGATTTGGAATACAGTCCTGCCGAATACGACAAACTGATTAATCCTATAGTTACAAACAAAACAGATGTTGTTTATGGTTCGAGATTTCAAGGATCGGAACCTAAAAGAGTTTTATATTACACCCATTATATTGCAAATCGTTGTCTTACAACTTTATCAAACATATTTACAGGCTTAAACTTGTCTGATATGGAAACCTGCTACAAGGCTTTTAGAGTAGAACTACTTAAAGACATAAAACTTAAAGAAAACCGATTTGGATTTGAGCCAGAAATAACTGCAAAATTAAGTAGAGTAAAAAATGTACGTTTTGTCGAAGTTGGGATTTCATATTTTGGCAGAACATACAATGAAGGCAAGAAAATAAGGTTTAAAGATGCTGTTAGAGCAATTTGGTGTATTTTTAAATATAATATTTGGGCAAGAAAATGAAAAAAATACCATTTAACATATTCAATTCATTTTATCTTAACAATAAGGATAAAATAAAAACAATTTCAGAGAAAATTCTTTCTTCTGGAAAATATATTCGTGATGAAAACACAGAAATATTAGAAAAAAACCTATCGGTAATTTGCCAAAGAAAACATGCAGTAACAACAGCCTCATGCACCGATGCCTTGTTCTTTGCAATGAAAGCTGCTGGTATTCAAAGAGGAGATGAAGTTATTATTCCGACATTTTCGTACATTGCCAGTCTTACTCCTATATTAATGTGTGATGCAATTCCTGTTTTTGCAGATATTGATGTAAATAGTTTAATGTTAGATATAAGCAAGGTTAAAAATTTGATTAATAAAAAAACTAAAGCAATTGTTTTTGTTCAATTGTTTGGTTCATGTCGCAATCTCGATCAATTAAAAAGTTTAGCCAAAGAAAATGATTTAATCCTTATCGAAGATGCTGCTCAAGCCTTAGGATCTACAAATAATGGCAAACCTAGTGCTAGCTTTGGCGATTTAAGTTGTATAAGCTTTGACCCAACAAAAATAGTTTCGGCATTTGGAACTGGCGGAGCAGTATTAACAGATAATGAGACATATTATCAAACACTACTTAAACTAATCCATCACGGGAAAAACAACACTACTAATGATTTCGAGATATTAGGATACAACAGCAAAATCCCAGAATTTAACGCAGCATTAATAAATTTACAACTTGATGTATTAGAAAACACTGTAAAGCAAATAACCCAAAAAGCAAATAGATATTATGAAAATTTAAAAGACATCAACAAAGTCAAATGCTTTTTTCCCGAAAAAAACTCCACCTCTACTTATCATAAATTTGTAATAATTGCCGAAGATCGTGATGAATTAAGAAAAAGCCTTTCACTAAAAGGAATTGAAACCAGAATACATTATGATCATCTTCTTCATGAGCAAAAACTATTAAAGGATTTTCAATTTATAAAACATGATTTGTCGGTTGCAAAATCAATAAAATCAAAAGTTATGAGTTTGCCAATATATCCAGAATTAGGAATTAATGAAATTGATTATATTTGTGATTGTATTATTTGTTTTTATAAGTAAATGCTTGTCATTATTTCTATAATCAATTTTCGAGTAAAAATGATTTGGAATGGCGACAACATCAATAAATAAAATGATTTTTAGATAATTTTTAGAAAGAAAAAGAAAAAATCAATCCTTAAGATCGTAACAATATTATTCTTAGCTATTTTATTTACTTATTTTGGCTTCTGGCTTAATTCATATATTGTTGGCGAACCATACTCATATTCTTTATTCGTCACGATAAAAACATTGTTTTTAATAATTGCTATACTTGCTTTTCTAATTAGCTCGTATCTCATACATAAGTCAGCTAAATCAAAAGCACTAACAAATTCTATATTTTTCTTTTTCACTACTTTTAGTCTTTTTATAGTAATTGAAATTGCATTTAGCTTTATTGTTTTTAGCACAAATGTTTTTACAGACATGCAAAATAATATATGGATAAAGAGATACTTCAAACCAATTAATAGTTTAGGATACAGAGATACTGAGCCAAAAACAGAAACTGGAAAGAAAAACATCTTAGTTATTGGAGATTCGTTCGTAGCTGGGCACGGAATTAAACACGAAGAAATGTTTACTTTTTTAATATCCGAACAACTAAAAAAAGATTATTTAGTTTTCAATCTTGGAGTTTGCGGTTCTCATACAGATAGAGAGTTTGATAGTTTGATGCAATATCCAGTCAAACCAGACATTATTATCCTTGCCTATTATCATAACGATATTGAGTCAGCAATGATAAAACTTAACAAAACGCCTAAAATTGAAAATCCAAAAGACAAATTAAATGGACTATCAAGACTTTTTGTCAACAATTCACTATTTGCAAACTTTTTGTTTTCTAATTATGCAAAAAAACAAATATCATCGCAATTTATGGAGTCGCCAAATAATGACATTCTTGCTTACCTAGATGATAGCTTATGGGGATATCAAGTTACTGCATTAGATAAATTCAATAACTATTGTTTGAAAAACAGAATTCCTCTATTGATAATAAACTTCCCAACACTAAATGAAGGCATAACAATAGTAAACAGAATTGCAGGTAATAAAATTGAAGACTACTGTTTACAAAACCAAATTGAATTTATCAATATTTATGACTATGTTATAGATATGCCTATGAGCAAAAGAATCGCAAACCCAATGGATAACCACCCTAGTGCTGAGGTCAATAAGATTGTTTCAAATTTATTGATTGAAAAAATAAGAGAAATAGACATTTTACCGACATTATATAATTAAAAAATCTAATATCTTTGTTTAAAAATATCAAATTATGCTTATAATTGGAGCCGGGAATTTAGGCAAACACGCAGTCGATCAACTTATGCAAGATAATTACACAAAAGACATTATTTTCTTTGACGAGAATATGTCAGAAAATTTTATCTATAATAGATTTCCTGTTATCCATGACTGGAAATCACTTAACGAAATATTAGTATCTAATAACAATGAGTTTTTTATTGCAATTGGCAACCCACGAATTAGACAAAAAATGCTGAATAAAATCCAATTTGGCAAATATCAAAGTCTAATTTCTACAAAAACAAGTGTAGTGTCAAGCTTTGCAAAAATTGGGGCAGGAAGTTTAGTCCAACCAGCATGTTGCATTTCACACAATGTTATTGTTGGAAAATCATGCTTATTACATGCAAATACTTTAGTAGGACATGATGTTATTATCAACGATTTTGTAACTATTGGTTCTAATGTAAATATTTTAAAAGGCGTTAAGATAGATAATTATAGTATTATCAGCCCAAATGTTTTAATATATCCAAATATAAAAATAGGAAATAATGTTTTCGTAGAACCAGGAGCAATTATCAAAACAGACATTGAAGACTTTCAAACAGTAAATACCTAATCCTCAGTAGCATCTGGTTTCTTAAAAACACCACCAAAATTGGTCATTCGATAATAATTCTTAAAATTCTTATAGGTCTGTTTCTCCATTTCCTGTAATTCTTTTTCGGATAAATCAGCCATAAAACAAGTTGGGTCTTCTGCCATTACATCTCCTGTTTGATAGTAAGCCATTACACGACAACCTCCACATGTATAAGTATATTTACAATTTCCACACTTACCTTTTAGTTGTTTTCTGTCAACAATATTCTTAAACAAATCTGATTCAAACAAAATATCTTTCAAGTTTTGTTCATACACATTACCCCCTGATACATTATCTAGCAATAATGGACAAGGTGCAACATCACCTTCTGCATTAATTCCATAAAAAGAACCAACCCAGCATCCAACAGAAGGACTCGTAGGCACTTTACTATCCTTATGAGATTGCCCAGAATGTTTCACATAATCCTCTTCAGTTAAGAAGAAAGGTACATAACTAACATATCCTCTATAATATTTTAATAAAGATGGATGAATCTTCTCCCTCATGGTTTCCTTATCAAACATAAGACTTCCACAATCAAAATTTCTAGGTGTAAAAGGAGTTCTATTATATGGCAATTTCAAATCATTTATTTTAGAAATTGTATCAGCAAACGAGTCAGCATTGAACTTACCTATTGTTACGCACAAGTTCATTGAAATTCCGTTTTTCTCTAACAAATCAATTAATTCTAGTGTCTTATCGACCTCACAATCACGCGTTTCAACATTTTTATTATCAAATGAATTAACTCCCAATGAAATTAATAAATTACCACCTAATAAGTCCTTTAACCTGTCAATCATTTTCTGATTCAGCAGTGTCCCATTAGTTACAATCGATATCCTAAACCCCATATCATTTGCAACTTTCAAAAGAGTAAATGCATCTTTTCGTAAAAGAAACTCACCACCAGAAAAATCAATCATTCTAGTTCCTAAATCCCATGCAGGTTTCAAAACACGCTCAATAATCTTATCTGTTTCAACGTCTATATATTTCTCTTTAACATTAGATTTAGTCGAACAGTATTGACAATTTAAATTACAATTACGAGTTGCTTCAAAATACAGAGTATGAAATAATGGATTCATTTTTTTTCTCAAAGATACTAAATGTTCGCCATCATTTAGAATAATATTGTTTATATTTGTGGAAATATAGTAAGTATTATAGTTTAAAAAATGGATTTTAAGAACAAACAATGGGCTTTTATTTTAGGTGGTTCTGGCAGTTTTGGACTTGCCGCTGCTAAAATTTTAGCACTCAAAGGATTTAATTTGATATTAGTATTTAGAGAAAGAAAATCTACACTTGAAATAATTAATCAAGAATTTGAATTGCTTGAAAAAAAAACCAAACTTATTAAACTAAATCTCAATTCAAATGAAACTGATAATCAAGAAAAAATATTGTCAATTTTAGTCGAGAATGATTCAATAAAAAACAATATTTCTTTCCTTCTTCATTCTATTGCCGATGGCAATCTAAGACCATTGTTTTTTAACAAAACAGATGAGATTGAAGGGCTTAATTTAGATGATTTCAATCATACCATTAAATCTATGGGAACTAGTCTTTTAGAATGGACACAAATATTATATAGTAATAACTTATTTTCAGATAATGCATCAATTTTAGGACTAACAAGTGAAGGCTCGAGCAAAGTTTTTAAAGATTATGCTGCTGTTGCGGCAGCAAAATCTGTTATGGAATCAAATATGCATTATATAGCTGTAGAACTTGCACAGTATGGAATTAGAGCAAATTTAATAAATGCAGGGATTACTGACTCTAGAGCTCTAAAGGCATTTCCAAATTACGATAATTTTATAAGTAAAGCTAAAGAAAGAAATCCAATGGGTCGCCTAACAACTGCTGATGATGTTGCGAAGGTTATTTCTTTTATGGCTTCGGAAGATTCTGCATGGATAAATGGAGCAATTATTACAGTTGATGGTGGTGAACAATTATTAAGTATTTTCTAATGGATATATCAAATAAAATAATTAAAGCTTTGCCTTATGGTGAAAATTTTCTCTTTGTCGATTCTATAGATAAAGTTGATGAAGAAATAATTATTGGCAATTATTCTTTCAAAGAAAGCTCGCCATTCTATAATTCCCATTTTAAAGACAAGCCATTAGTTCCTGGAGTTATTATGATTGAGACGATGGGACAAATTGGAATGGTTTGCCACTTGATTTATTTAACAAATGATTATGAATTTAAGAATTTGCCCGTGCTTTCGAATTTAGAAGCTGAATTTTTTGGAAATGCACAGTATAATGAACCAGTTAAGGTAATTGGGCGAAAAATATACTTCAGACGGAATACCCTTAGGTCATCAATTGAAATGAGAAAACAAGATGACAGTCTAATTGCAACTTTAACTGCAAGTATAACTATAATAAAAAGTCATGAATAAAAGAGTTGTAATTACTGGTATCGGAGTTGTTGCATCAAACGGAACAGGTATTTCTAATTTTCTTTCAGCAATACGTAGTGGCAAGTCTGGAATAGATTTTCTACCTGAATTGCGTGATTTGAACTTTGCTTGTCAAGTTGCTGGTGTTCCAGACATTTCGCAAGCAGAAACGCAGGAATTCTTTGATAAATATCACTTTTCCGAATCAGGAGACAATGTAAAATATGCCACACTGGCTGCGGCGGAGGCATGGTTAGATGCTGGCTTGCAAATTCCCGACCCGATTAACTCTGACACTGATTTTGATACTGGTGTTATAATTGGTGGTGGCGTTGGAAATATCGATATCTTTTCTGAAAGAATATTCCCGATGGTTGCAAATGGAAATGTGAGGCGATTGCGTAGTAATATTGCCGAATTTACAATGTTTAGTGCTGCAAGTGCCAATATTTCATTTTTATTAGCTTTGGGCAATCAAGTTTCTGCTAATTCGTCAGCATGTTCCACGGGTACGGAATCAATAATTTTGGGGGCAGAACGCATAAAGCATGGATTAGCAAAAAGGATGGTAATTGGAAGTTCTGAAATCGCATCCCCGTATGTTTGGGGCTGCTTTGATTCCATGAGAGTTCTTTGCCGCAAGTACAACGACACTCCAAAAGCTGCTAGCCGACCAATGAGTTCTTCTGCAGGTGGATTTGTCCCCTCTGCCGGAGCAGGAGTACTGGTCTTAGAAGAATACGAATCTGCCATTGAGAGAAATGCAAAAATATATGCCGAAGTGCTTGGAACTTCTATTAACAGTGGTGGTCAAAGAAAAGATGGTTCTATGCAAGCACCTGGCTCGTATGGCGTACAACAGTGTATAAAAAATGCGATTATTGATGCGAAAGTAAAAAGTGAACAAATTGATGCTATCTGTGGACATTTAAGTTCGACTATGGCTGACCCAATCGAAATTGGGAATTGGGTTTCTGCCTTGAACCTTAGTGGTAATAAATTCCCATATATAAATTCCTTAAAATCCATGACAGGACATTCATTGGGAGCCTCGGGTACGATTGAGACCATTGCTGCAGTATTGGAGTTACATCATGGGTTTCTATTCCCATCAATAAACTGCGAGGATTTAAATCCCGAAATTGAAAAACTAATTTCGCCTGAAAAAATCCCAAGTAAAACAATTGAGAATATTGATTTGAATGTAATTGCAAAAGCAAGCTTTGGATTTGGGGATATAAATTCATGTATCATAATTGGAAAAAATAAAGAATAAAAATATGAAAGACATTTTACGCATAATTGAGAAATATGCCTATAACAAAGAACTAGTTAGAAATGCAAATCTTAAATCAAAAATAATTGCAGATCTAAAAATAAATTCAACTAGAATAGTAGATATTATTTTGGACATAGAGGATGAGTATAATATTACAATCGAGGATGAATCTTTAGAAAAACTTGTTACTATAGAAGATGTGCTAAATATTATTAGTCAGAATAAAAAACAATCTTGAATTGATAATAAAACTTTTTGCGTACAAAAGCATTGTAAGATCTTAGAGCCTTAGTCAACAATTAAACATGCAAAATTCTTTATAAGAGTTTCGTAACTCATTTGCCCTAATTGTTGGAAAGCAAAATCTGTATTATAATACTTTGAAATTTCAATTGACAAATCAATCATTTTACACTCATTAAATTGTGATAATGCCAATTTAATTTTAGTCCATGTTCCTGGATGAACTAAAGTGCTTTTTCTCATAACTTTACTCAGTTTTTCAACCAATTTTGTGGGATTAATTAATAGTTTACTACTATGCTCTCTTCTATTTGCTGCTAATGCAAGTTGCTCTATTCTACCTATTAGATCCTTAAAAACAACTGCATTGTGCAAGGACATCTCAGAATTAGGCTCAAGTTTTTGATTATTTAAAAACTCAACTATTTTATCTAATTCATCACTTTTCATTACCCACAAAGCATTGACAAGAGGGAAATGGACATCACTATACCAAAGTTTTGCCCCTACACTATTTGCAAGTTTAAATATTTCTGACAATTCATAAGCATTGTCGCGCATAGCACAAGCAGTAATTCCAAAACTAGTGTTTTTCAACTTGCTATATTCAGAAAATTTGAAAATATTTTCTTTTACTTTTTCCAAATTCCCATTTATTCTAATTTTCTGATACAACTCAGGGTCAACGGCATCAACCGAAACATTTATATGAATTTGTCCAGATTCAAGAATAGATTGTACTTTCGAGTTGTATATAGTTCCATTTGTTTGGATTGATATTTTGCAATTTGGATTCTTTTCAATAATTGCATACCATAAATCATAATATATGTCATTTAAAAAAGGCTCCCCTCCACTAAATCGTGCTTCAGCTATATGTGGAATTATGGTTTTAATTTCTTCTACAAAATCCTTATCGTAAACACTAGCTTCTGAGTATAATTTAGAATCTGTGCACCTCCTAATTGCAGACGAGGAATACTCTGAACACATTACACACATCAAGTTACACTCCGTAGCACTTTTGAAATCAAGAATTACAGGAAATTTAGAATTATCGCTATAATTTTCATATAGTAATGGGTTAACCGATGCAAATTGCTTTTCCTCAAACGAAGAGAGACAATCTTGACAACCTGCAGAAAAATCAGCTTTGTCCATCTTTTTGCGAAGAAATTCTAACTCATTGGAGTTCCAAGCACTCATTATCGAAGTGTCGGGATATTTTCCCAATGAAAACGAATTGTTATGACAACAAACAGTAATATTCCCATCAGGTAAAAACCTAAGACTCTTAAATGGTGCTAAACAAATTGGTTTGTTTCGATTTTGCAATATACGACTTTGATTATACTCACGTACTAAAGGCTTTGGCAATATGTACTTTTTTTTAAACAAGCAAATTAAAGGTTAAAAGCTACTATACATAAATGATCAATAATAGTATCTATATCATTATTTTCGATTTCAATAAGCAATAATTGAGCATTCAAATATTCTAAATAATTCAGCAATTCTGGTTTAATGAGCATCGCTGGAATCTGGTCAAATACATCTTTTCCGCCAATTTCGAACTTATTTAGTGGCAATAAACTTAATTTTCTATTAAAAACGAGAATTAATTCGTTTCGCAGAACTTGAGTTTCTGATGCTGATGGTGCATTACGCTCAAAATTTAAGATCTTAATCAACCACTCTTCAAGTAACGAAATCAAGGAGTTGTAATTAACAATATTTCTTTCAGCAGTTTGGTTATCAATTTTACCGAAATCCTCATTTTTATAAAATAAAATTAAATCATTAATATTATCGGAAGAAAGCGACCACAAAGCTAGATTCCAAGGTTTCAGCACAATATTATAAGTAAAATTCCACCCCTCTAAATTGCACTTACGCATGATATTTGGAACATCCATTTTATTAATCTGCATTGGACAAATGGTTATTGTAAATTGCGTATTTGCACTCTTACAATAAGCAGCAAATTTGAAAACATTGGCTAAACTTGTTTCAAAATCGGCTCCTTTTCTAATTAAATTATATATCTCTGGAACAAAACTATCAAACGAGACTGTGAGGTTAAATTTACCTTTTTTAAGAACGTCCTCAATTCTCGGATTAAAAATTGTACCGTTTGTGGTAATGTTAATAATTATTTCAGGATTAATCTCTATCATTTTTTCCCAAATTGGGAAATATGAGTTTATCAAAAATGGTTCGCCACCAGTAAACACGGCATATTTTAGATGTGGCAAAAATTCGGTAAGTTGCTTTACAAAAGAACTATCATATAAATATTTATCACTATTAGTAGTTTTGCCCTTTTGTTTAGCTATTGCAGAAGATAAACTTGCATCACACATAATACATTGTAAATTGCATGTGTTCTCAAGAGAGAAATCCATCAAAACAGGGTATCCATCAGAATTACACTCGAGATAATCAAAAGATATTGCATTTACATTAGAAAAATTACTGTTAAAAAATGGCGATGAGCAAAAACTACAAGACTTTGGAATATTATAAGATTTCATTTGATTTCTTAACTCTGTAAGTTCTTGACCAAACCAAATATCTTTAAGGCTTTTATCTTTTAAAAACAAAAAATCGATATGATGACAGCAGATTTGAACCCCTCCATTCCTATGAAACCTTAGAGCAGCTGACGGAGCATTACAAAAAGGATAGTGTTTCGGTTTGTCTCGAAACAGATTATATTTTTTTATAAGCTTTCGCTTTCTCGAATTAAACATCTACATTCTATTTCTTTCTTACAAAATTAACAATTTAATCCGACTAAAGCTTTTTTGTCATTTAAATATAGCTATTAAAATATAATTTGTAAATTGCACTAAATTTGAAAATGTTTTTAAGAAAACCAAAATATAATTGTAAAGCAGCAGAATATTCATTGCTATTTCAACCTTCTGGTGAAATACTTAGTTGTCATTATAATCGAGGTAATATTTTAGGTGTCTATCCACAAAATAGTATTTCGGAAATCTGGCAAGGAAAAAAAAGAAAACGTCTGATAAAATCAATACATTCAGGGAAATTTAACGAGGGTTGTTACTCTTGCAAATTAGCAATTGAAGAAGGTTTAGTGCATGGTGCTGGTTTTAATAAGTATAATTACATAAATGCTGAGAACTCGAAAAATCCAATTTCAATGGAGTTTCAGCTAGACAATATCTGCAATCTGGAGTGTATTATGTGCTCTGGAGAATACTCTTCGCAAATAAGAAAAAATAGAGAAAAAGCCGAGCCTTATATTAGTCCTTACGATGATAGTTTTGTGAATCAACTTGAGAGGTTTATTCCTTTTTTAAAACATGCCGCTTTCACTGGTGGTGAACCTTTTTTATTTGAAATTTATTACAAAATTTGGGACAAAATAAAAATCCTTAATCCAAATCTGGAGATTTATGTATCTACCAATGGAACTGTTTTAAACGAAAGGATAAAAGAATATTTAGAAGATTTGAACTTTAACATTACAATTTCTATCGACTCTCTTGACAAAACAAATTATGAGAAAATTAGAAAAAACGCAGTCCTAGAAAAAACTTTAGAAAATGTTGATTATTTCAACAACTATCTCAATGCAAAAAACAAAAGTTTAAATATTAAGTGCCTTGTTATACCACAGAATTATAAAGACATCCCAGATTTAATAGATTATTGCAATAACAATGGGATAAACTTGATTCCAAAAACAGTTATTTTACCCGCTTTTGCATCATTCGAAAGGTCAGACAACAATGAGCTTGAGAATATCATCAAACTTTTAAAAACTGGAATTAAATTAACTGAAACCAATGATATTATAAATAACAACAATAACAGATTTCAAGAAATAATCGACCAAATACAATCAGTATTATTACAAAAATCAAATATAGATTATACCAATTTAGAGGATAAAAGCATAGATGAACTAAAGACAATATTAGAATGCAAATTGATTGGTGTCAGAAATACTGTTCCAGATACTAAGACTGTGAGTTTCTATAAAGAAAGTTTACTGCTTTTATATAATTCCATTGAGGAAGAAGCTAAACTTAAAAGCTCTCTCATTGGTTTTATTCAAGCACCACCCGAAATATTGATTGGAGAATTTAGTAGATTAGAAATAAGAAAACTTATTGAGAGATTTCGTCAATCATCAGCTAATTTTTAAAATGTTTAATTAAATTTGAATTATAGAATTGCAAAAAATAAATAATTATAAATGCTCAGAAAAAACACAAACATAATTCTTGACATTGCAGTCCTTACATTTAATCATAAAGATTTTATTGCTACCTGCCTAAATTCTATATTAAGCCAAAAAACTGACTATAAATTTAAAGTTTTAGTTTTGGATGATTGCTCTAGTGATGGAAGTTCAGAAATAATAAAAACAATTGCTGCACAAAACCCCGATATTATTCACTATGAAAGAAATGAGACTAACATCGGGCCTCACAAATCAGCAATAAAATTAGCCGAAAAAACATCTGCAAAATACTTTTGTTTTCTCGATGGTGACGATTATTGGTGCAATGAGAACAAAATTCAAACACAAATAGATTTTCTTGAGAAAAACCCTGATTA
>JAQUBO010000281.1 GCA_028686735.1 Bacteroidales bacterium | reverse complement strand
TCTTGACCTTATCCCGGAAAAATGAGGTGGTTTGCCCCAAAAAGCCATCGATGATATTGGTATGACACTGAGTAAGCATAGTGGGTACGGGGTCATATTTTGCCGAAAAGTCAAAGAGCTGGAAGTAGTCACCCTCAGCACCGCGTAAACGGCTGTAATCACTGGCGTCTATATCGGAAAATTCATATTCAAAGGGATTGGTTTTGAGCTTGAAATCTTCAAAAGCGAAACAGCGCTCATAATCCAGTTTGCTCTGGTATTGGGGGTCGATGCCATCGCCATCGATCACGGCATCCACTATATCTATACCTCTGGCAGCCATGGCGATATCGAAGGTGTCCGTAGCTGCACACATGGCAAAGAGAAAACCGCCGGAAACTACAAATTCCCGGATCTTTTCCGCCACGGCATGCTTGAGCTGCCAGACCTTGTCATAGCCGAATTTTGCTGCCATGGCTTCGTTGACTCGCACATCGGTCTGATACCACTCGATATGGCGGTAAGAACCGTAAAACTTGCCAAATTGTCCGGTAAAATCTTCGTGATGCAGATGCAGCCAGTCATAATCGTTGAGTTTGCCTGTCAGCACTTCATCGTCCCAAAGCCGGTCATAATCAATCTCGGCATACTCGAGAGCCATCGAAACCGCATCGTCCCAAGGCAGAGTATTGGGCGGGATATACACCGCGATTTTGGGCTCTTTTTCCAGAGTGATGATCTCCATATTCGCTTCCTGAATCTCCAGGCTGATAGCGGCTACATCAGCGGAAGTCACAGTCTCATAACGGACTCCGCGGATATTGCAAATGGCGATGATGGAGGGCTCGGAAGGCAGCAGAAAACTGCCACCCCGGTAATTTAACAGCCACTTTACCACCATCTGCTCTTTCAGCCCGGCAAAAGCAACACCATAGGCTTTGAGGTGATTGCTTTGCGTGCGATCCATCGGGATCAGAAGCTCAGCCGAAAGTCCGGTGCAGAGCAGCCCCAAAAGCAGCAAAAGGAGCGCGATCTTAAGGCTTTGCGTGGTAAAATCTATCTTCAAACTGTACTCCTATAGTATTTTAAGATTCGTAAACAATTATCAGTCAGATTCCTGTGTAAAGGCGCAGGGTGTCAAGCAAAATCTTCAGGGAGGGTAAAAGCTTGGCTGGGAGACTGTCCAATGTAGGGGCGTTGGGCTGAACGCCCGAAAACACCCCGTTGATCATACCTTGCATTTGGGCGTTCGGCCCAAGGCCCCTACTGCCCTGATCCGATGCAGCAAAGGTGGATGGTCATAATCCACAAACACCTTCAGGGGATGAGGATTCAGATTTCCCAGGCCGTCTGAAGACAGCGTTTACACGATTTTGCAGGCATCCCCCCATTTTTATATGGGCAGTACTGGGTGCTGTAGTTTATTGAATAGTTACACGGATTTAGCGGATTAAACGGATCAACACGGATCAAAAACAAAGAATATAAGCTCGAAAAACTGAATTGTCAAAGCAACAGGTGGATTATCTCAGACTTGTCTGAGATAATCCGTGTCAATCCGTTTAATCCGTCCCATCCGTGTGACCGTTAATATTTTTGGGGGATGCCTATACGCGATTTTGAGCTTGACAGGTTTTGAATCCAAGTGAAAGTTGGCTAATAATCAATATAGCTTGAAATATGCCGCTGATGGACCCTTTGACCAAACTCAATATTTCTAAAGGAGACCTATCATGCAAGTGCAAAAATACCTGGCGATCATCCTGACCCTGCTGCTATTAATGGCTTCATACTGCAGTAATACGACAACCGGACCGGAACTGGACCCGAACAAAGTTACCTTCCCCATCTTCAATCCTTCAGGTGGGCCCTACGAAAGTGCGCAGAGCGTATCCATCAAATGTGCCACCAGAGGAGCCACGATTCATTATACCACCGATGGCACTGATCCTACAGCCGATTCGGAGGTTTATAGCAGCCCGATTAGTATATCGTCCAGCTCCATTATCAAAGCCATAGGCTATAAGGAGGGCTTGACTCCCAGTAATTTATCCAGCGGAAGCTTTACGATTGGCGCACATGCTGGTGAGCTGGCCTATGTCCCCGGCGGCATCTTCATTATGGGCGATACCAGCGGAACGGCGTGGGTGGGGTTTGGAGAAGAACTACCCCTCCACAGCGTTACCCTGAATGCTTTTTACATGGGTAAATATCTGGTGACTCAAGGGGAGTATGCGGCGGTAATGGGCTCCAATCCGGCTCATAGTTATGGAGTGGGAGATAACTATCCCGTTTACCTCGTGAGCTGGTATTCAGCCCTGAAATACTGCAATTTGCGCAGTATGGAAGAGGGTTTGACACCTGTTTACACTATTCGCGGCTCTACCGATCCCTCTGCCTGGGGGAGAGTTCCCAGTTCCGATAATAGCACCTGGAATGCAGTGATCTGCGATTGGACTGCCACTGGCTACCGTTTACCTACTGAAGCAGAATGGGAATATGCCGCGCGGGGTGCCACCAATGATCCTGATTATGTGTATAGTGGTACGAATAATCTGGGCACCGTGGGGTGGTATGATAACAATAATCACTCTGATGGCCCTTATGGGATCAAACCAGTGGGAACCAAAGCTCCTAATGCTCTTGGTCTTTACGATATGAGCGGTAATGTGTTCGAATGGTGTTGGGATTGGCTGGACTATAGATATTATAACAGCAGTCCCATTAGCAATCCGACAGGTCCTGATAGCGGGACTCACCGAGTGGATCGTGGCGGTTACTGGCTCGGACTTTCTGTCTATTGCCGGGTTTCGAGTCGGCAAAGCGGCCTCCCGAAACGCAGCTACGGCAGTGTCGGCTTCCGGATCTGCAGGGCAGGATTATAGTTTTCCCTTTAGTGATACCTCTATCAATATTGCTCAATCTGAAGGGAATATTGCAGAAAAGACTATCTACGTTCATCTCAAATCCGGACTCCCTGTCGGTGATTACAACGCTGAAAATATCACTGCTTCCTCTGATGGTGCAGATGGCAAAAATGTTGCCCGCAGCGGTAACGTGTTTACTAGCACCAATGAACCTTATGATACAGAGATTATTTCCCCACAGTACATACAAGGATATTCACCTAATGCTGATGCTCCATTGTCTCTCCTTAAAAGCTATATTGATCATCAGTTAAGCACTCAAAGAAGCTATGTCATTGGATAATGTAGGGGCGTTGGGCTGAACGCCCAAAACATTCCGTTGATCATAGTTTGGAGATTTGGGAAATTTGGGCGTTCGGCCCAACGCCCCTACTCCGATACAGCAAAGGCGTCCGCCTGGTATTCATCTTTGCGGGAAAGTGCATTTGTGCCCAGCCCAATGATCATCTGAGCAGGCATACAAGGCCAGAGAAATAAGGATGATAAGTAGCTCTCTCAAAACTCAATTCCGATCGCATATCCGAAGCTGGGCAGCACAGAAAATACGCCATTTATCACGGGAATAGCTTCTACTCCAATCTCCGGGATAAAATAAACATGTTTGTACGTGAAGCATACATTTGCACGTATTCCAGCATGCACGATATCGTATTCCTTGTTTTCCACCCAGTAATGGTCTTCTTCGTCAGGCCGAATATCTGGAAGTTCTTCGTCATGCCGAATATCTTCCAGGTATTTGTTATAGTTTCCTCTTATCGCGATAGTTCCTGCCTGATTTCCCCATTTCTGAGAAAACAAGATTTGCATTTCTGCCCCGAACACCTGCACATCATAATTATTCTCGTTATTCATTTCCTGCACATAGTTTAACGCCGGTGCAAGGGCCAGATAGCTGCGG
>JAQUBO010000080.1 GCA_028686735.1 Bacteroidales bacterium | reverse complement strand
GGTCCTAAAGTTGTCAATATTCAAGTAGGTAAATTTATGGAGGATCTAAATATATCTTCAATAAATTTAACCGAAACAGCCGAGGAAATAGAGCAGGTATTTATGGAATTATTTGCACGTGTAACCGTTAATGGAGCGACAGTGGTATGATTAAGATAAATTTAATAGAAGTATATAAAGAACAGTTTGGTGAACCATACAGGCTTTCAAACCTTGGTATAAATATGCCAGGGAATAAATATAAATCTATCCCTGACAATGTGCCACAGGTGAAAACTCAAGCTGGATTAAGTTTGACCGTAAAAAATAATTTCGGCAAAGACATTTTTGCACCATTGCAGTTTTTTAAAAACTCTGAAAATTATTTGCAAATCAGTTGTGCTACAATAAAAGTTAGCTCAAAAAAGACTATTATAAAAACCGCAGTAAGCGAAAGAAATGGCACTATTAAAGAGCAGTTCAATGTTGGTGATTACCAATTTGTAATAAAAGGCGTTCTAATTGGTACTAATAATCAATTTCCGGAAGAAAAAATTAGAAAGCTAAGAGAACTTTATGAAACGGTTGAAACAATAGAGTTATATAATGCTTTTACAGAGCTTTTCATGGATAAGTATTCTCGCAAGATCTCAATCGAGAGTATAGATTTTCCCGAAGTAAAAGGAATGGGATTAAAAACAAGACCTTTTGTGATGACGTGCGAGAGCGATTTTATTGACACATTAATTATTACATAATGTTTATAATGACAAGCGATATAAGGATTAACGGTTATAGAGTGAATGTATCTTCTGTAAAGTATCGCTGTGCAATAACCTCAATAGTTGACACCTGCTCTATTAGTATTCCAAGGCTACTTTATAAGAAAAGTGATTTATCTGTTACAGATAGTAACGAGAAGTACGAGGAAATAAAGTTCAAAGCTGGTGATCCCGTACAGGTATTACTAGGATATAATGGTAATAATACTAAGCGTTTTGCTGGCTTCGTTAAAAGCGTTTCAACATCATCGCCAATGGAAGTTGAATGTGAGGGATATGCATATCAAATTAAGAAAATAGAAAGTTTTTCAAAATCATATCAAACAACAACAGTTAAGCAAATATTGGCAGATTTAACGCAAGGAACAGACATAAAGCTTGCATCATCAATGCCAGTTGTAAATGTACCGAATGTACGCTTTAAAAATGCTAATGGAATGCAAGTTCTTGAATGGTTGCAAAAAAACCTTGCAATGGTTGTATATTTCGATTTTGACACTCTATACGCAGGTGTTCAATATGGTTATGATAAGGACGTAGTAAAGCTTCGCATAGCTTGGAATGTTGCTGAAGATAAAGAACTGAAACAAAACATTGATGATGTACCAACTAAAATTCAGTTAGTTGAGAAAAATGAACAGGGAGAGTTAAAAAAAACACAATCAGACCAGGAAATATATGCAGATATAAGAGATATTGATATTTATCCTGGCATCACAGGAGATATTGGTGATGTTAATATTATTGGTTATACTGATGGTGATATTAAGAAGGTTATTGCCAACAGAATACAAGAGGAGCAAAATAGAATTGGCTATTCTGGCAATATAACTGCTTTTCTTGAACCGAATATTGAAAAATCGCAAGTAATAGACTTAGAAGATACTAGATATACAGAACGTAGCGGAAGATACTTTGCAGAATCTGTAAGTGGCTCATTCACTAAGGGTGGAGGTCGTCAAAATTTAAAACTTAAACTATACGCTAATGGCTAATGAAAAAGACATAAGAGAAAGTCTTGCAGCAATGGCTAGCAAGTATGGTCCGCAGCATAGTAATATTGCTAAAGTTAAAACTGTTGATGAAACTAATAACACTTGTACTCTCGTTGATGATGACAACTTAGAAATATTCAATGTGAGATTATTGCCTATTGTAGCTGATAATCAATCTATTGTTATGATACCAGAAGCCAACAGTTTAGTGCTAGCAATTAGAGTTGAAAATACTGAGCAATGGATGGTTCTTAGAGCTACGCATATAAAGAAAGTTCAAATAAAAGCTGGCGGTGAGGATCTAGCAACACTAATCAAGGATTTAATAGCAGCCATTCGAGCAATGAAGTTTACGACAAATCAAGGTCCAACAATCAATCTGATAAATGATGCAACGTTTGGAGATTTAGATAATAGATTTAAAAAAATGTTTTTTTAAAATAAAGTTATGGCACTAAATACAGAAATATTAAAACAAGCAATTAAAACAGCTTACCTGTCAGAGCAAAGTGAAGAGAGAAATGCAAATGATTCCGCAGATAGAATTGCAGATAAAATAGCAACCGCTGTTGTTGCTCAGATTAAAGCTCTTACAATAACTTATGTTACTGGACTGACCACCTCAACGGGTCCAGTAACAGGGGCATTTACATGTACTTTATCATAAAAAAAATAGTAATTAATGCACGATTTAATATTAAATAATGATTATGACTTACAAGTTGACAATGGAGATTTTGTTGTGGAAAATTCAGAAATTCAACATCAGGGCTTATTGTTGTTGTCAGAAAAAAATGATTTTAAAGAGTTTCCAGATAGATGTGTAGGTTCTCGGCGTTTCGTAGAATCAAATGATTCTGAAACCTATGCTCGTGAGATAAGCCAACAGTTTAATGCCGATGGTATGACCGTTCACAAGATTATTGTTAATATTCCGGAAGTAGCAATAGAAGCAAGTTATGAAAGTTAAAATTGGTCAAAATATATTAGATGTTGCAGCACAGGAAACTGGCAGTGTAGAAAATGCATTCGATATTGCAATGGCTAACGACTTGGTGTTAACCGATGATTTGAATACAGATTTAGAAATAACAATACCAACTTTAGCAAATAATAAAAAAATAAGAGATGTTTTTCAGCGAAAAAACATTAGTCCTGCCTCTAGCGATAGTGAATCGCTAGCAGGAATTGGTTATTGGGGTATTGAAGTTGATTTTGAAATACAATAAAATATGGCACGAACAATAGATGAAATAATGGCAGAAATGATTGCTGCCAAAGAAAGTAAACCTGAATTAGTAGCTTTAAATAGCACTTCAACTACTGCTATTTGGAGAGCATTTATGTACATTGTTGCTTTTGCACACAATCTGCTTGAAAGAATTTTTGATACACATAAGAGTGAAGTAAATGAACTCTTATCAACATTAAAGCCTCACACATCTCGTTGGTATGAAGCAAAAGCCAAAGCCTTTCAATATGGGTTTAATTTATTGCCAAATGATGATGAATATGATAATACTGGGGCAACTGCGGAACAAATCCAAGCTTCCAAAATAATAGCAATGGCATCAAGTGTTGAAACTATCGATGGCGTTGTAATTAAGGTTGCTAAGCTTAGCGGTGTGGATCTTGTTTCTTTAAGTCAAACGGAATTGGCTGCATTTCAGACATATATGCTCAAGGTTAAAGATGCTGGAGTTAGAGTCATATCAAGCTCTGATGATGCTGAGAAGTTGAAAGTGGAGTTAACTGTATATTATAATCCACTAGTTCTCAATGGTGATGGATCTCGTATCGATGATACAGACGATAATCCTGTTGAAACTGCAATTAAATCATATTTAAGTAGCATTAATTTCAATGGTACATTTAAAACTGCTAGCATGGTCGATGTATTACAATCAACTGAAGGTATTGATATCCCTACAGTTGATTATGTTGCATTTAAATATGGTACTTTATCATATATAGAATTTGAAGTTTTTAGACGTCCGAATTCAGGATATATGATACTGCAGGAATTAGAAGTTACATATCTACCGAATATAAATATACAATAGCATGAATTGGGTTTATATCAATACAACAAAATTATATCGATGGTTATTACCTCGGTTAATCCGACAACCAAAAGCAAAAGCTTTTGTTGACTCATTTATGATTAGCTTCGATAACCTATATGCTAAGTTTTTTAAAAATAGAATAGCAAATTTATATTTTATTGAAATTAATGGACAAGTTGTTAAATTGGAAAAAATGTTAAATGATAAGTATGATTTTGTGCAACGACGCATCTATCTGTCAGATGGCATTTACACTCATTTAGAATACTTATACACAAATGCAGAAGATCGAGTAATATATATCTATGATACAACGCCAACATACCTATATCAGACATCGGAGCAGGGCTATGGACAAACGTCATTTGTCATAAATATTTTGGATGCAATTAACTTTAATGAGGCTGAATTGCGAGGCTTAGTAGATACATATAAACTTGTGAGCAAACAATATAGTATTAACATTATAACTTAAATAAATATGTTACATAAGAGATTTGATTTCACACGAATAGGAGGTTTTCCTCTAACCCAAGAGAGGTTGGCATTTATGCAAGAAGCGTATGCTGATATTCAAAAGGCATTAGTAGTTTTAATAGGAGCCACAGATGGTCTCATACTCCAGGGAGTGACTATTTCAGAAAATGAAGGTCTATATACCGTAACAGATGGTTGGGTTGTTAAAGATTCCACAATAATGCCCTTTATTGGAGGCACTGTAACACATATTCAGGAATTGAATTACAGCATCATTAACATAGGCAATAGTCTTCATTTTGAAGATGGTGTGGCTAGGATTGTTAAATTTACTAAATATCTGAAATTAGATCCGTATGGAGCATACGAGATGTGGACAGAATTATCTCGCATGCGAGGCTCACTTACCAATAATGTAATTAGTAATCTATCGCAACCTACGTATAAATTGACTCTTAGTGCCTGTCTTAATTATGTTACTGCTACAGGATACTTACGTGTTGCTGCAGATGATGTTTGGAATAATGTGGACACTGCAAAAGTAAACATTGCGGATTTCCCATACACTGTCGATGAACATTGGAGGAATCATTATCAATGTCCAGTATCTGCAATGTGTAGTACTCGAATTGGACATAGGAGTGAAATGGTAACAGGTATTATTCAATGTGATAATAATGAGAATTTGAAATTAAACATTGTTTTTGGCGACTTAGTAAACGTAATCACTGAAGATGATATGGAGGTAATAATTCCAATAAATATTAAAATTAAAATTAGAGAGCAATAAACATGACCTTAAAAGATATAATTAAATCCTATTTCCAAACGGGTAAGAAGCCAACTCAACAGCAGTTTGCGGCTCTTATAGACGCTTGTTATAATACGCCAATATTTCATAATGTTATTCACGTTAATTACCAATTAATAGAAGATAATCCATCAGCTTTTGTATTCAAGACATACGCTGCTGCTGTGAGCTGGATACAGGCTAACGGCACTCCTGCATTATCAAATACTTGGACTATCATGCTGCCTAGTGGCAATGTTGCTGAAGATATAACAGTGTACGCTAATATTCGAGTTGAACTAATGGCTGGCACTGTTGTTACTGGGGCTATTTATAGCGATGTTTCCAGTGCTGCAGAGTCTATTGCATATCTTACTGGTGGCAGGTTAAATAATTTGATTGTAGGTACAGGCAAGAGTCTTATTTTAAATTCTTGTTTTATAACTGGTGATCAGTTGTTTTCTGGCGAAGTTACGTTATTTAAATCAACTTCACTTAAACCTATCGATTTTAGTGCAGGTAAGATAACAGCCTATGACTCTCATTTTATTAATAATACTTTAACACTTCCTTACAAATTTGGGAATGCTGATATTTATGGTGGTAGTATTAAGTTCTCTCAATTTAGCGGGAACTCTACATTAGATGCAGTAATACTAGATAATACAACTATTATACAAGGTAATACAACAGCAAATAATTGTTCATTTAAAAATAACACAGTAATAATTAACAAATCAAAACTATCAACGATTGCCTGTTTTGTGCATGGAATCGATAATAAAGATGGTGATTGGCAAAACACTGGATGTTCATTTAACAACCAGAGTACTGCTTTAAACTCCACCAATATGCAATCAGTTGTTATTGAATTAAAGAATTATATTGATAGTGAAATTGAGGAGTTAGCTAAATTAATAAAATGATTATTTCTCAAAAAGATGTACATCTCGTTTCAATAATTTGTACTTTTGGTTTTTTCGATTATAAAACTCTATTATTGGATCAATTTTTTTATGTTTTTCAAGTTCATTTACAAGCCTTTCTCCTCTCAAGTTTCTAGCAATTATCACACCTTTCCCATCAATAAGGAAATTTGCCGGGATACCACGAACACTATACTCCTGAACTGCTTCGCCCTTCCACCTCATAAAATCACAAACATTAATCCAACTAAGTTGATCATCATTTATCGCTTTTTGCCACGACTCTTTTTTCTTATCTAAAGAAACGCCAAAGACAGTAAAACTTTCTCCGTTTATAAAAGCTTTATCTTTATATTGATTATATGCTTTAACTACTACAGGATTTTCTTTACGACATGGTCCACACCAAGAAGCCCAAAAGTCGATAAGCACCATTTTACCACGCAATGAATACAAGTTTACTGTATCTCCATTAGGTTTAGCAAGATTTATATCTGGAGCGATATCGCCAATTTCAATTCCAATATTTTGCCCATAACTCATCCCCACAAACAACACCACACATACAACAATAAAAAATCTCTTCATAAACAATTTTTAAATTATTAATAAATCTAATTAGTGATATTTTAACAATAGCAAAAGTTTGATATTTTTAATACTCAATTCTTTCAATTTTAGCACCTAAACTATTAAGTCGGTTATCTATATTTTCGTACCCTCTATCAATTTGCTCAATATTATGAATAATACTTGTTCCTTCTGCCGACATAGCCGCTATAAGCAAAGCCATCCCAGCACGAATATCTGGAGATTGCATTGTTGTACCTCTAAGTTTAATTTTATGATCCATTCCAATAACCGTTGCTCTATGTGGGTCGCATAAAATTATTTGTGCTCCCATATCAATTAGTTTATCGACAAAGAACAAACGGCTTTCAAACATTTTTTGATGAATTAACACACTACCTTTTGCCTGTGTAGCCACCACAAGGAATACACTAAGCAAGTCGGGAGTTAAACCAGGCCAAATAGCATCTGAGAAGGTCATAATTGAGCCATCAATAAAACTTGCTATTTGGTAATTTTTTTGTGCAGGAATAAAAATATCATCATCAATATGTTGTAATTCAATTCCTAATTTTCTAAAAGAGTCGGGAATAATGCCCAACATATCGTACCTAACATTTTTTATTTTTATTTGTGATCCCGTCATTGCCGCCATACCAATAAAACTACCAATTTCTATCATATCTGGCAGTATTTTATGATTAGCTCCGTGTAGTTCATTCACTCCCTCTATATACAACAAGTTAGATCCTACACCATTAATTTTTGCCCCCATATTGATAAGCAAAATGCAAAGTTGCTGAATATAAGGTTCACAAGCAGCATTATAAATTGTAGTTTTCCCTTTAGCAAGCACAGCGGCCATAATAATGTTAGCTGTACCAGTAACCGAAGCTTCTTCGAGATGCAAGTAAGTACCATTAAGCTCTTTTGCTTGTAAAGTATAAAAATTGTTATTAAACTCATAATTAAAATCAGCACCTAGTTTTTCAAATCCTATAAAATGGGTATCTAATCTTCGTCTTCCAATTTTATCTCCACCAGGTTTTGGCATACATACGTGTCCAAATCGTGCTAATAGTGGTCCAAGTATCATTACTGATCCTCTTAATGCAGCACCGTCATTTCTAAAAGCATCTGATTTTAAATAATCGAGGTCAATTATATCTGCTTTAAAACTAAAATCTCCTTTACCATGTCTGGTTACCGATACTCCAAGAGAGCTCAACAAATCAATTAGCTTATTTACATCTCTAATATCTGGGATGTTAGAGATTTTAACTGTTTCACGAGTTAAAAGTGTTGCACATAATATTTGCAAGGCCTCATTTTTAGCCCCTTGGGGTGTAATCTCCCCTTCAAGTATTGTCCCTCCACTAATTTTAAAGGTGCTCATTATTTTCTTCTTTTATGTGTTTTACGTCTTCCAGTTTTTGAATTATTTTTAGTAGAATTAGATACTAATGCTTCTTTAAAGTCTCCTAATTTTAAATCTGATGGGATTTCGTACTCACCTTTTGTCAGCTTAATCAATTCTCTAAAAATTATTTCGTCTGAAATATGTTCTTTTTTCCAAACCATATATGACCTTTTCATGTGATTAGCCATAACCGAAATTAAAGCATCTTTTTCGTCAGGGTCATCAATTTCATGAATTTTTGCCAAGATCTGCTCAGTAAATTTTCCGTAATGTACATATTTAAAATTATTTTCGGAATATGGCAATTTTTCGGGTTTTTCGCTTAATAGTTCAAGATTAGGCAAAGGATAAGGCCATTCGATATTTAATTTAAAATCGGACATTATTGCCAGATGATCCCAAAGTTTATGTTTAAAATCAGCCACATCTCTTAAATGCGGGTTCATATTTCCCATTATTGCGATTACTGTATGAGCAGCTTTTGAGCGCTCCTCTCCATCCTCTATAGTGCAGCAATAATCAACCATTTGTTGAATTGTTCGCCCATATTCAGGAAGTGGTAATTGTTTTCGTTGTGTGTTATAATCCATTACTTATATTATTTGTACAAATTTACTATTTATTGCCATACCAACAAAAATTCTATTATAAAATTTCAAGTTTTGCATATTTTAGAAGAATAGTTTTACACTCGCCGTTTTCAAATTGAATAACAGCTTTTACATCGGGAAGTTCTCCTAAAAGTTCTAATATTTCACCAACACCAAATTTTTTATGTTTCACTTTTGTCCCCTCACAAAAATCATCAAGCTGCACCGAAACATTACCTGAAGATGCCAATTGCTTGTCAACCTCTTTTACAGAGACTAAGTTTTTAGGTTTTAGAGGTTTTTCTTGTATAATTGGCTTTTTCTCAATTTTCCGAATCGGTTTTCGATGAACTACATCAGCATATTTCTTTAATTCGTCGTCAAAAGATAAAGATTTTGATTTAGGCTCTGATTTCTCTAACCACTCTATAAACCGAGGATCTAGTTCATCAATAAATCTGCTATAAACCATACTTGTAATATCTCCAAAACGGTATCTAGAGACCGAATATGTAATTATCAGATTTTCTTTTGCCCTGGTAATAGCCACATAAAACAATCTCCGTTCCTCCTCTACCTCATCAGGAGAATATAAGGTCATTGAATTTGGCAAAATATTTTCCTCGACCCCAACAACAAACACATTAGTAAATTCCAACCCTTTTGCCGAATGAATAGTCATTAAACTGACTTTTTCAATACTACTATCATCTTCAGCATCTTGATTTGTAAGTAATGATACATTTTCGAGATAATCCAGTATTGATAATCCAGTAATGACACTATCTTTTTCACGATTTTCGCAAAAATCTCTTACTCCATTTAATAATTCCTGAATATTTTCATATCGGCTCACTCCCTCGGGAGTTTTATCCACAAACAATTCGTTATTTAAGCCAGATTTATTTACAATTTCTACTGTAAAATCATAAGCATTTAGTGTCTCAATTTTTGGAGTAAAGGAGTTTATAAGATTAGCAAAAGAGAGTAGTTTATTAGCAGTTCCTGAATTAATATTAAGATTATAATCATGCGGAGCACTTATCAAATCCCATATTGGAATATTACTCTCATTAGAAAACTTAAGGATTTTATTAACAGTTGTAGCTCCAATTTTACGTGCTGGGTAATTAACAATTCGTCTAAAAGCCTCAATATCATTATGATTAACCGCAAATCTCAAATAAGCAATTACATCTTTAATCTCTTTTCTTTGATAAAAAGATTGTCCACCATAAACTTTATAAGGAATACTAAATTTTCGCATTGTTTCCTCCAGCACGCGCGACTGAGCATTCGTACGATATAAAACTGCAAAATCAGAATGATGATAATGCTGCGTATTGCACATATCTGTTATAGTTTCAGCGACAGTGAATCCTTCTAAAGTATCGGTCATTGATTTTTTAATCAAAATTTTTGTTCCTTGCTCTTTTTCCGAAAAAACAGTTTTAGGGATTTGCTTTTTATTAAACTTTATAAGTGAATTTGCAGTATTTACAATATTTTGAGTACTTCGATAATTTTGTTCAAGTTTAAAAAGTTTATAATCAGGATAATCGTTTTTAAAATTTAATATATTTTGGATTTTTGCACCTCTAAAAGAGTAAATACTCTGAGCATCGTCGCCTACAACAAAAAGCTTACGATGTTTTTCGGAGAGTTTTTTAACAATTAAATATTGTGCAAAGTTTGTATCTTGGTATTCATCAACTAGCACATAGTTAAATCTATCACAATATTTATTTAATACTTCAGGATTTAATTTAAAAAGGATATTTGTATAAAGCAATAAATCATCAAAATCCATTACATTAGATTGACGACACCGATGTGTGTACATCTTATATATTTTAGCAAATTCGGGACGATTTCCTTTTTCATCTTCAATTAATAACTCATTTTTTTGAGCATAAGCTTCGGCGGTCACAAGGTCATTTTTACACCAAGAAATACGATTATATATTGCCTTAGGTTTATAAAAATCATTATTAAGATTCAATTCTTTTATAATAAATTTAATAAGATTTACAGAGTCAGTAGTATCATAAATAGTAAAATTTGAGGTAAACCCTAGCGACTGTGCCTCCATTCTTAATATTCTGCCAAATAAAGAGTGAAAAGTTCCCATCCAGAGGCTTTTAGAAGCAGCATATCCAAGCAAGCTATCGATTCTTTCTTTCATTTCAGCAGCAGCTTTGTTTGTAAATGTTAATGCTATTATCCTATTTGCCGGAACACCACTATTAATTAAATGTGCTATTTTATAAGTTAATACTCTTGTCTTACCAGAACCTGCACCAGCAATTACCAAACTTGGTCCATCGGTATAAATTACGGCTTCCTTTTGTACACTACTTAAATCTTTTGTTAAATCTCTTACCATTACACATTTTTTTTGCAAAAATACAATTAAGAACTCGTACAGATAAATAATTTTACTATTAGTTATCAACGAATAAAAAAAGTGGGGAATTTCGAGTGTATTAAAGTAAAAAATCTAAAAATGTAAAAAAAACAATAAAACATACAACGTTTCAAAAAAAACTAATGTCTATAAGTTAATTTGACAAGTTTTAAACTTACATATAATAGACTTTTTTAAACATTTTTTGTTTTTTTTGTAAAAAAATCAAACTTAAATTATAATTTTGTTAAATATAATAGAATATACATTGCTTAAAAATAATTAAATTTTTAAAATTATGAAAAATAAATCATTAACTATGATTGTCTTGTTTATAGCGTTAAACTTTATCACTATAAGCATATTAGGACAAAACGAAAAAGAGATAGACAATAGATTAAAAGAAGGATACGAATTAAGTTATCTTAATAATCTAAAAACTAATTCTCCTTCTACGCTAAGTATTCTGACTTACGACCTTGATTATTCATGGTTTATTGCAGGAGAAGAAATAAGCTCGAAAGCTCCTAATATGGAATATTTATATTACAAAGATCCAAGCACAGGAGAAAAAACCGACGTACGAGTTGAAAGTGTTGATATTGAGAACATCAACATTTCAAGTTTTTATTATGAAAGAGGACATGACACCTATAAATTTTATAAAATAGGTAACTCTGGAGTAATCATAGGGTTTTACTCAGCACTAGAGAATGCAAAAAGATATAATAACTATAAAAACCAATAATCATGAAAGTAGTAAAAATATTATTTTGGAGCTTTTTACTGATTTTTTTAAGTCAGATTAGTAATGCTCAAACATACTTAATAGATGCCGAAAGTATCGAAACTTGTGGAGGTACTCTATATGACACTGGAGGTCCCTCTGGACAATATGCCCCTAATGAAAATTATTCACTTGTATTATGTAGTGATAATGGTTCTACTATTCAATTAGAGTTTACTTCCTTTAATCTATCTGCGGGCGACATCCTTGAAATATATAATGGAGCTGGAGCGACAAATCTTTTAGCAACTGGTACAGGAAGTTCGTTAAATGGTTTAACTGTAACATCAACAGTTGATTGCTTAACACTTATTTGGTCAACTACTGCTAGTGGTACAGCATCAGGATTTGCAGCTAATATTGTTTGTAGCACACTCTGTCAAGGATACACAAGTGAAATCACATCAAACCCAGCAATATCTGATCCTGTAAACGGCTATCTCGACGTTTGTCTTGGAACAGAGGTTAACTTTACAGCAGTTAGTGATTTTTTTAATAATGGCTCTGAAGGATACAACCAAACTACAAACAATACTACTTATTATTGGACAATGATTGATGAATCTAACGAAGTAATATTAGACGAATCTGGATTAGCTTTAACTAATATTTCATATACTTTTAATGAGTCTGCAGGATATACTTTAACACTACTTTCTCAAGATGTGGAAGGTTGTTGGAACATGGGAGATGCTACAATAAGAGTCAGAGTCTCAATTCCTCCAACTTTTGCAGGAACAAGCTTGAATCCCGACCCTATTTGTCCAGGAGAACAAGTAACACTAACTGGCCAAGTACAAACATACCCTTGGCAAATGTCTATTGTAGATATAGCTATTGTAGAACTTTGTGTAGATGATCACTACAATGACCATATCCCTTTTACAGTTAATACCTTTGCACCAGGGCAAACGATAACTTCGGCAAATGATATTGAATCTATCTGTATTAATATGGAGCACTCATGGATTGGCGACTTTTATTTATATATTGAATGTCCTAACGGTCAACAAACAATGTTACACGAGTATTACAATTGTAATGGAGCTTATTTTGGGGTTCCCAATCAATCAGATAACTGTGTCCCTGGAACAGGATGGGATTATTGCTGGTCTATGAGTGCGACTCAAGCTGTAACATCGGTTTGTCAATCAGGACAATCAGTTCCTGCTGGAACTTACTTACCAATAGGTGGAAATAGCTTTTCTAGTCTTATAGGATGTCCTGTCAATGGAGAATGGAGCATCGTATTCCATGATAACTGGGGCTCTGATGATGGTTATATTTGGACAGCAAACCTAAACTTTAGTCCTGCAATTATGCCACAAGATACTTGGGGTTATGAAAATGAATATGATACAAGCGGAGACTCTCCTGATGGCACTTGGAGTGGTCCAGATATGAATGATGATACTGGATTTATAGGTACTGCTAATCCTCTTGTTAGTGGAGATATTAATTACACATTTACTGCCACTGATGATTTTGGTTGTCCTTATGATACTACTATAAGCGTTACAGTTCATCCAATTACAAACCCAACGTGCTGTATTATGCCAGAAGTTAACGCAGGAACTGACGAAAGTGTTTGTGCCACGTCTTATGATCTTACTGCAAGTGCACTAACCGCAGGCAATACTGGAATATGGACTGTAACTGCTGGTCCTCCGGGTGCAACTTTTGTTGACGAAAACGCCCCAAATACAACAGTATCTGTTAATATTTATGGAACTTACGAATTTACATGGACTGAATATTATCAAGGAAATACAGATAATACTGCTTGTTCCGATAATGATGCTGTTCAAATAACTTTTAACGAAACATTTGACCCAACAATTACTCCAATAGATGATATGTGCATATCGGTATCTGCATTCCAAATTCAGACTGTTAATTTTGGTACTTTAACATGCAACCCACCAACCGACGCTTTAAATGCTTCAACTGGGATATTCAATCCAGAACTTGCTGGTCCTGGAACATATACAATTACAAACACGATTGAGGGACCATGTACAGGCGATGGTTTTGACACAGAAACATTTGTTATTTGGGACGAAATAGATATACTGAATTTTAGCGAAACTTGCAGCGAGCCAGATTTAATAAGATATATTACCATTGAATGGGATGTTGTGGGATTTGATGATTCTCCTTCTACTGAATATCTTGTAAATGAAATTGCTCAAACAAACCCACACTTTAGCGAAACAATAGAATCTCCTAATAACTATGCCTATACCATTACAGACTTAAATGGATGTAATGAGTTTTTTATAGATGGATATCGTGATTGTGGTTGTCCTCTTTTTGCTGGTACAATGGGCAGTTTACAAACTGTTATTCTTTGCGAAGACGAATGTACAGCACCAAGCGTAACACATAATGGAGATCAAACAGTTGAAGGAACTGGAATGTTAGAATTTATGATTCATAATGGTAATAATGCACCATTAGCATATAATAGCACCCCTAATTTCTGCTTAAATGATTTTGGCGGAAATTATAATACTACTTATTATGTTACTGCTATTTGCGGATATGAATTAGGTGGGCATCCAGATCTTTCAAATCCATGTCATTCAATTGCACAAGGTACACCCGTTATGTGGCAAGAAAATCCAATTTCTCATGCAGGCAGCGATAAAGACACCTGTGGTTTAGTTATACGATTAAACGGAAACACTCCCGAGTCAGGAATGTATGGATATTGGTCATCAGATTGCGATTTCTTTGCAGTTGGTGGGACTTCATATACAGACCCTAATGCCTTAGTAATGGCAACAGAGTATAATACCTGTACATTTACGTGGAACATTGTTAACGGAGAATGTACTGCAAGTGATGATGTAACAATTGGTTTCCTTGAAACTCCAAGACCTTACGCAGGTCAAGATACCGTTGTTTGTGGTAATCAAGTAACACTAAACGCATTACCAAGTTCAGGATTTTCTACCCTCTCATGGTCTGGAAATGGCACTAATTTCGATCCACAAAACTCTGCAAACGCAGTTGCACAAGTTAGTAGCTTTGGGACATATCAATATACACTTACTGAGGATAATGGTTCTTGTTTTGGAACTGATAAAATATTAGTAACATATATCCAACCTCCATCACCCACAACTACACCAAATGTTGATAGTGTTTGTGGGAACACACACACAATACAAGTTTTAAATTCAAATCACCCTGGAATATGGACAGCTTATGAAGATGGTATCCCAGTATCTGGCGTTAATTATTCACCTTATAACACTAGCACTACTGTCGAAGTAGGAATAGGAAACTACGATGGATATTTTAGAGAAATAGAATTTGTTTGGACAGAAACCAACGAAATAAGTGGTGTACAATGCTCTGGATCAGTAAGTAAAATAGTAGTATTTGCGAAAAAACCTATTGCAAGTGTAGGACCAGTTGACGAATCAGAAATTTGTGGTAACTGCAATTCTTTTGATGCAGATACAACTGGCTCTGGTTGGGCTTATGGCTCGTGGATTAATGCAAAAGGAGTTCATGGACAATGGGATGATGCACAATTACCTGCTGCTACCTTCTGCATAGATTCTCTTGGTAATTTCGGCGACACTGCACACATTAGAGTCCCATTTTTATGGGTAATGAATAATTATGGATGTACTTCTACTGATACAGCATGGGTTACATTCTATCAAAGACCAGAAGCAAATGCTGGTATAGATCGTGCCGTTTGTGGTAAAGTTCATGAGCTTGGTGCAGTATATGACTTATCCGATAACTCTAATTACAGTCCTTCGGGCTGGTGGTCTATTTATGACAAACCACTACCAGTAGCACAGGCAAATATTCAACCACAAGATAACGACACTGCAACCTGTACAGTATCACACAACGGAATATATCAATTTGTTTTCCGCGAAAACAACTCTTATCTTCCAATGTGCTATGATACCGATACGGTACAAATTGAGTTTGTAGAAATACCGATTATCTCGGCAGGTGACGATAAAGACGTTTGTGGTACTTGTACTGATCTTGAGGCAACATCTGGAGGTTTTGAAGGCTCATGGACAGACAATGGATCTGCTTATGATGATTACAACGATCCTAATACTCATGTTTGTCAAAATGGATACGGACCAATAACTTATACATGGTTAGAGTCAAACCAAGCTACAACCAACTCAGCATTCTCATGCTCCTCAAAGGATACAGTAGTTATAACATACTGGCGTATTCCTACTGCAAACATCCTTACCGACACAGCTGACTCTACAACTTGCGGATTAACATTCCCTAGACTAAGAGCAGAAAA
>JAQUBO010000280.1 GCA_028686735.1 Bacteroidales bacterium | reverse complement strand
GCATAACTCTGGTTCCACACCCCAACATTATGCTCAATGTAAACACCGGCATAAAATGCTAGGTCACTACCAGTAACGCTAAAAGCAGAGGTAACCATTGCGTCAGTTATGATAAGGTGCGAACCAACCTCTGTTGGATCGTTCACATTAGCATTAATATCATCCATTATGTCCTCTGAACATGACCATACACCCAGCACAAAGAGTCCAGACAACAGGATACTAAATATTTTTCTCATAATCATTAGTTTTTAGGGTTTAAAAAGTTAAGTCTATACCAAAACCGTAGCTAGTTGTTTGAGGTAGCGTAAATCTCTCAAACGAACCTCCCATGTTGTTATTACCTTGTGATGTCTCGGGGTCAAGATTGCGAAGTGCTGTCCATAAAAGTAGGTTACGCGCATAAACTGAAACACCAACACTAACCGTTTTGTAGAGATTTCGAGGCAACTGATACCTTAGCGAAATTTCCCTTAACTTAACAAATGAATTTTCATGAATATAGTATTCGTCAACATCTGACAATACGTTAGTATATAGCTCTTGAAGTGCATACGGATCAAGAGGTCCTCCCCTAGTGATATCGTTGGGGGTTCCATCAGGTTTAACACCATCAAAAACAAAGGGTAAATCTCTGTCTTCAGTAATACCAGACATACCATAAAGATCCATCAATCCGTTAGAGCCTGAATACATTTCACCCCCATGTTTCCATTCAAACACAGCACTAAGCGAAACTGACTTGTAGGTAAAATTGGTTGAACCATTTAGAATAAATTTGGGTGAAACCTCTCCAATTACAGCAGGTTCTCCCATTTTGGGGAAACCATGATTCCATGCTCCAGGATTATCCTCAACCACAATGTTACCATCATTATCGCGAACAAAGGATGTACCATAAATAACTGGGTAGGTACTACCAACACCAGCACGAACCTGAGGGGTAACAAAACCGCCCAAGAAAATACTCTCTACTCCAGGGGCAAGTTCATCTACCATATTCACCACCTTAGCATAGTTAACGCTCAAATCCCACTGAAAATCTCGAGTTTTTACGGGGGTAGCATAAAATATTACCTCATGAACTTCTGTTGAAACAGAGCCACCGTTCATCATAAGTTCAGATGCGCCGGTTGAGCCTGCCAAAGGCACAGGGAATATTTGATCAGTAACCTTTTGGCTAGAGTAGGTGTAGTCAACACCCAACCTGTTGTTTAAGAATTTAAGGTCAACCCCAATTTCGTACGATTTAGTATTCTGGGGTTTTAAATTCGGGTCATACTGAACCCCATAAGGTGTATAAGAATTCACTCCATCAATTGGGTATTGAATTGGCCCTGAAAGCCAAAACCCGCCACCATATGAAGGGGTTGAGTAGAAATTATTGTAAAAATTACCTGCTTGTCCAACCTCGGCATAGGATAACCTAACCTTAGCAAACGACAGCCATGAGATATCTTTTATTGCTTCAATCTCGGTTGCAACAAAGCCTAATGAAACAGAAGGGTAAAAGAATGAACGGGCATCGCGAGGCATAGTTGAAACAATGTCATTCCTACCAGTTGCATTTAAGTAAAGCATTGCCCTCCAGCTTAAAGAAAGATTACCAAAAAAACCAACTGTACGGTCTTGGAACTGAGACTCGCTTGCTGTTACAATATTCGCGTTGTTAATATGATTCCAACCACCAAAGTTGAAATCTTCTCCACTCTGAGAATAAGTCTTCCAGTTTTGCTGGTTCACCTCATTTCCTACCATTACATCAAACACAAGGTCATCTGTAATTTGCCAATCAAAAGAGGCCGTTAGTAACGAGTTGAAAACACTATTCGACCTACCATAGTTATCCATAACGCCTGTTGAGCCTCCTCTACTCCCATAGCCAAATATATCCTGTAGGTGCGTAGTATAGTTATCAGCACCCGCCTGATAGCGAATATTGAGACCTGTATCTTCTCCTAATTGAGTATTAAAATCAACAAAAGCGTTTCCAAAAAAACGTTCGGTTTTCTCATTAAAGGTATTATTATGGGGTACCCAATATAAGTTATCAAAACTACCACCACGGTAATAAATTTGCTGATACGGGTTACCTGGCACGTGATACGGAATTCCCTTAAGGTTGTAACTAGAAGGAGCAGCTATAACACCTGTTAACGATCCATCATTGGCGCCAGATAGCTTATCGATATCACTCTTAATGTAGTTACTGCTAAAACCAACGTTGAAATTATCGCTTAACTTTCTCTCGGCATTTGCTTTTGCATTATAACGGGTCATTCCTGTTCCTTGGGCAATACCATCTTGATTGGTATGGCTAAATCCAACTGCAAAACTCCCTTGCTCAGTTCCTTGAGAAACATTAACATGGTCTGAAATGGTATAACCCGTTTCAAAATAGTCTGTCCAGTTATTGTAAACCTGAGGCGTAGCCCAAGGGTTTAAACCAGCCTTGTCGAGTTGAGGAACATAGTACTTCCCCTCCTGCAAACCCCATGCATTGGTATATTTATTAACTGTATTACCTCCGTAACCGGGGCTATTAGGTAAGTCTTCAATTTTTGGCCCCCACGACATCGATGAGTTGGGATTATATACACCATCTGTACCCTGCGCATAAACCTGCTGGAAATCGGGATTACGAGAAACTACAGCAAAGTTACTGTTGTGCGAAAAGTTAACAATAGGCTTACCTAATTTATTGCCTTTACCGCTCTTTGTGGTAATAATAACTACACCATTTTATGCACGAATACCATATAGTGCAGCAGCAGCCTGTCCTTTCAAAACATCAATACTCTCAATATCGGCAGGGTTAATATCAATGGCCCTGTTTGCAATGTCAGCACCAGTTACACTATTCCCGGTAGAGTAAGGGGATGTTGACGATACCGGCATTCCGTCAATAACGTACAACGGAGTGTTATTCCCGGTAAACGACCTTGCCCCTCTAATTACAATTTGAGATGAAGCACCGGGCATACCACTTGACGGTTTAATATCAACACCTGCAGTTTTACCCTGCATTGCACCAAGAAGGTCGGAGTTACCTGTACGAGCAATGTCTTCATCGGAAATTTCTTGCACTGCGTAACCCAGGGCTCTCTTCTCTTTCTTTATCCCCAGTGCAGTCACAACAATTTCTTCGAGCCCAAACATTTCAGACTCTAGAACAGCATTAACAACAGTACGACTACCAATTTCAATCTCTACTGCTTTATATCCAACAGAACGAAACACTAATGTAGTGGCATTCTGTGGAACACCTATTGAATACCGTCCATCAAAATCGGCGGATACACCAATAGTTGTTCCCTTAACCATAACGGACGCCCCTGGTAATGGCATCCCATCCTCGGTACTGGTAATAGTACCGGTAACTTGCACAGTTTGCGCTTGAAGGAAGTTTATTCCCACAAACACAACCGATGCAAGGAATACGCATAGTCTTTTCATAGAACAAGTTTTAGGTTTAATTAGAGCTAATAGAATAAATGACAACAGCGCTAAGTCATATAAAAATTTACCTAAAAAACAAGTGTTAGCGAGTTTTTTTTAAAAAACTCGCGCCAATAAAGTTAATCCAAGCATTGGGGAGAAATTAGCCTAATTAAGAAGAGAATAAATCACAATTTACTAAGCATGTGCTTACCTGCCTCCAGAACATCCTTAAAATTAGCCTTTCTAACCCCCTCCAAATCTCATTGAGCCTTTAAATTTTAGCTTTGGGGTGTTGAATGTTGCAGAATCGATGAGTGTTCCAATAACTTCCGTAATTCAAACTGTATTAATAATGGCAGCGTCAAGAACATTATACTGCT
>JAQUBO010000079.1:4010-16127 GCA_028686735.1 Bacteroidales bacterium | reverse complement strand
ATAGCTGATTATGGAATTTAGATATTTATATTTAAATTATTTATAGGAAGTCAAAGAGTTTGTGAGGAGCTTATTATTATTTGGGTATTATTAATAATTATAGGGCGGCTTTAATATTGCACATCAATTATTTATTGCATTTTATTTATCAAACTTATTATTAAAAAACATCGCTTTTGAATAATTGGAGAATATCTATCTATCTATTATATAACATGTTATTTGTTTGTTGCTAGCTTTGTAGTTGACAGTAAGGGTTTTACGGCTTTTTTAATTTAGAATTAGTCTATCTACAAATTGATAATTATGATTTATATCATGTTTAGGGTGGATTTAAGGAAATATCTTTAATACAGTAACATGTAAGATGAATTCAATCCTCTACTGTTATTTAATTAACATTGTGAATTTATTAACAAAAGAAAATTAACTAAAACCGAATGAAAATGACAGATGTAAATGTAATTATCAACGAGAAAATTGAGAAATTCGGTAAAGAGCGTCAAGCTCTCATGCCTATTCTTCAAGGTATAGTGGCTGATAAAAACTATATTACAGAAGAAGAGTTACTTTTGGTTGCAGAAACTTTAAATTTATCTGCAGCCGATGTTTATGGGACTGCCACTTTTTACACATTTCTTGATGTAGAGCCAAGAGGTAAGTATGTAATCCGGGTTTGTAAAACTATTTCTTGCCACATGGCTGGTAAAGACGACATTATTGATGTTTTGGAGAAAACTTTAAGCATTAAGCTGGGCGAAACCACCGATGACAAGAAATTTACCTTGTTGCAAGCTAATTGTATGGGGTGGTGTCATAAAGGGCCCGTTATGTTAATTAATGATGAGGTTTATCCAGAATTAACACCCGAAAAAGCAATAGCAATAATAGAAAAGTATATTGCTAAGTAGTTCACTTTATTGTTAAAAATTAAAATTTTAAAAATGAAAAATGAAAAATTAACAAAAGTTGACCTGATATTTGAAAGCGATGGTACATGCGTAACTACTGTTCTCGACAAAGTTAGAGCTATGGATCAAGATGATATTATTATGGAGATGATTGATTCTGGTCTTAAAGGACGAGGGGGAGCAGGATTTCCAACAGGTCTAAAATGGAAATTTACAAAAGCAGAAAATTCTTTTGATAAATATGTGGTTTGTAATGCCGATGAGGGCGAACCTGGTACTTTTAAAGACAGAGAGATACTCGATACTGTGCCTGAAAAAGTTTTTGTAGGTATGACTATAGCTGGATATGCGGTAGGTGCAAAAATTGGCTATTTGTATATTAGAGCAGAGTATAATTTCTTATTAAAAAAGTTAAATCAAAAACTTGATGTGTTTAATGAAAAGATTAAGGATAAAGGTTTTGATTTTACTATTGAAATACGTTCTGGTGCTGGTGCATATATTTGTGGTGAGGAAAGTGCCTTGTTTGAGTCAATCGAAGGTAAACGAGGAGAGCCAAGAAATAAACCTCCATATCCAACAGTGGCTGGGTTATTTGGAAAACCCACTGTTATTAATAATGTAGAAACTTTGGTTTATGCTACAATGATAATGAAATATGGTGCAGCTAGTTTTAAGTTGATGGGAACGCAAGACTCAAGAGGATCTAAAGTATTCTCTGTTTCGGGTGATACTCCAAATGCTGGAATTTATGAGCTTGAGCTAGGAATGACTGTAGAAGATTTTGTTAACGATTTTGGAGATGGCGACTCTAAAGCAGTGCAGGTAGGTGGTGCATCGGGAATATGTGTGCCTCGTAAAAAGTTTGCTGATATGATTATTGGATACGAGGGTGTGCCTACTGGTGGCTCAATGATGATTTTTAATAGTACCAGATCAATGTACAATGTATTAAAAGACTACCTTGAGTTTTTTGCTGAAGAGTCTTGCGGACAATGTACTCCTTGTCGGATTGGTTGCCAACAGTTACTAAAAGGCATTGAAGCTGTTAAGCGTGGTGAAAAACACCCCTCATATCTTGATAGCCTAAAGAAGTTAGCCGAAACAATGAAGTTGTCTGCAAAATGTGGATTAGGACAAAGCGTTGCAAATCCTTTTTCATCAATTGTCGATAATTTTAGAGAAGAGATAATTTACTAATTTATAAACCATTTAAGAAAAATAAAATGGCAAAATACGAAGTAAACCTTAAAATTAATAATATACCGGTAACGGTCGAAGAGGGCTCAACTATTTTAGATGCAGCCAAAAAATTAAATTTTAGAGTTCCTACACTTTGTCAACACCCCGATTTGTGTGTTGCCGGCAATTGCCGTGTTTGTGTAGTTGAGCAAAAAGGCGCAAAAGCACTCCCCGCTGCTTGTGCAACTCCAGTGTCCGAAGGGATGGAGATCTTTACTAATAGTCAAAAAGTGAGAACAGCTCGTACTCATATTATAGAACTTTTACTATCTGAGCATAACTCGGAGTGTACAAGTTGCTATAAAAATGGTAAATGTGAATTGCAGGCATTAGCAAACGAATATCGTGTAAACGAAAACCTTTTTATCAAATTAGTAGATAAAGATACTTACACTATTGACGACTTTTCTCCTGCAATTATTAAAGATGACAGTAAATGTATTCGTTGTCAGCGTTGTGTTCGTACTTGTGCTAATATGCAATTTGTTAGTGCACTTGCAGTATCTCACAAAGGTGATAAACAAAAAATTTCTACCTTCTTTGATAAATCAATGAATGCGGTAGTTTGTACGAATTGCGGACAATGTGTAAATAGATGTCCTACTGGAGCTCTTGTAGAAAAGAACTACATCGATCAGGTATGGGACGCGGTAAATAATCCTAATGTACACGTCGTTGTGCAAACTGCTCCTTCGGTTCGTATCGGATTAGGAGAAGACCTTGGGCTTGAGCCGGGTAATAGAGTTACCGGTAAAATGGTCTCAGCTTTAAGACGCATTGGTTTTGATTCTGTTCTTGATACCGATTTTAGTGCTGACCTTACGATTATGGAGGAAGGTACTGAGTTGCTAACAAGACTTAAAAAAGCTCTTGTTGATAAAGACGAAACTGTGGCTTTACCAATGACTACCTCTTGCTCACCGGGGTGGATTAAATTTATTGAACATAAATATCCAAGTTTATTACCAAATGTTTCTACGTGTAAATCACCTCAACAAATGTTTGGAGCATTAGCGAAAACGTTCTATGCTCAGAAAAAAGGATTAAAAGTAGAAAATATGATTTCTGTTTCTATTATGCCTTGTACTGCAAAGAAGTACGAAGCTGATCGTCCCGAAATGAGATCTAGTGGTTTTAAAGATGTTGATTATGTTCTTACGACTCGCGAATTGGCTATGATGATTCGTCAGGCAGGTATCTGTTTTGAAGACCTCCCAAATGAGAAGTATGACTCTATTATGGGAGACTCATCTGGAGCCGCTGTAATTTTTGGTGCGACAGGAGGAGTTATGGAGGCTGCTCTTAGAACTGCTTATGAAATTGTTACAGGGCGTGAAGTACCGTTTGCTAATCTTGATATTGTGCCTGTTCGTGGTTTCGAAGGAATTAAGGAAGCAAAAGTTCTTATTAAAGACGTGTTACCAGAATGGGGATTTCTCGAAGGTGCAGAGTTAAGTTGTGCTATAGCTCACGGGCTTGCTAATGCAAATAAACTTATGGCCGCAGTTGTAAGTGGTGAAGTTAATTATCATTTTATTGAGATAATGGCTTGCCCAGGTGGTTGCCTTGGTGGGGGTGGACAACCAATCCCTACTTCTCCCGAAATTCGTACCAAACGTATGGAGGCTATTTATGAAGAAGATGCTAACATGCCAATTAGAAAATCACACGAAAATCCTGAAATTACTGCCATATATGCAGAGTTCTTAGGTACACCAAATGGACATAAATCTCACGAATTACTCCATACGCATTATGTAAAGCGTGAAGGGTATTAGTGGTTGGATATTCTTAAAAATGAAGCCTGCATTATTGCAGGCTTTTTTTGTTTAAAATATCAATATAGTGAAGAATTACCACATTTTGGAGAGACAATAGTTAGACAATTAGGCCTGATTAGTGATTGCAAAAACAAAATTATTAAAGATTTAAGCCGCACTAAATGGTAAATTTCTAAAACAGGGAGTAAGTAAAAAATTAACTGATAATTGGAATTGATACAATTAAAAAATTATCTTTGTCAATTATTTATGAATTTACGTTAAATTAAAATAATAATTATGAAAATTTTAGTTTGTATTGGAAATGTCCCTGATACAACCACTAAGATCCGTTTTGATGAAGAGATGAAAAATCTAGATGTAAACGGAGTGCAATGGGTTATAAATCCGTGGGACGAATTAGCATTGACAAGAGCTCTTGAAATTAAAGAGCAATCTGGTGGAAAAATTGAAAAAGTATCTGTTATTAATGTTGGTAAAGCCGATACAGAGCCAACAATTAGAAAAGCTCTAGCAATTGGTGCAGACGATGCTTTTAGAATTGATGCAGAGCCTAAAGATGCTTATTTTATTGCTGCTCAAATTGCTCATGTTGCTAAACAAGAAAAATTTGATATAATTTTAGCAGGAAAAGAAGCTAGTGATTATAATGAGTCTGCTGTAGGTAGTATGATAGCTGAGTTTATGGATATTAATTCTGTTTCGGCGGTATCTGCTTTTGACTTTGTTGATGGTAATATTAGTTTAAAAAGAGAAATTGATGGAGGGAAAGAAACTGTTTCAGTAAAAACGCCTTTTGTCGCTATTGTACAGAAAGGGATTTGCATAAATCCAAGAATTGCTGCAATGCGTGGTATTATGATGGCCCGTTCAAAACCTATCAAGGTGTCTCCTGCAATTGAGACAGATAGTTTTGTTGAGTATAAAAAGTTTGATTTGCCTAAACCAAAAGCGGCGTGTAAAATTATCGATCCCGAAGAAACTGATACATTGGTTGATCTTTTACATGGTGAAGCAAAAGTTATTTAATCTGATTTAAAACGATTTAAAAATTTAAAAATTAATGTTATGTCAATTATAGTTTTTTCTGAAAATAGAAACGGAAAACTCAAAAAAAATAGCCTAGAGGCCGTAGCTTATGCTCAAAGTATTGCAGTAGATACCTCTAAGCCTGTTGTTGCAGTTTCTGTTGGAAATGTTGATGACCAAGAATTAGCATTATTAGCAAAATATGGAGCATCAAAAATAATTTCGATTACTGACCAAAATTGGCTCGCTCACGATAGTCGCGAGTACACAAAACTTATAGCAGAAATTACAGAAAAAGAAAATGCAGATACTATATTATTTAGTCATTCTAATATGGGAAAAGCAATTGCTCCTCGACTATCTGTTAGGCTAAAAGCTGGTCTTATTAGTGGTGTTGTCGATATCCCTGATTCTGTAAATCCAATTACTGTTAAGCGTAAAGCATATAATGGGGCAGCACTTCAGCTTGTTTCTGTAAACTCAAGTAAAGCAATACTTACCTTAAACCCAAACTCATGTGAGCTTAAAGAGAACCCAGTAAATGTTAATATCGAAGTTTACATTCCGCAGACTACATACAATGCAGAAACAAAAATTGAGTCAGTTGATGTTGTTACAGGTAAAGTTATTTTAACTGAGGCTAATATTGTGGTTTCTGGTGGTAGAGGATTAAAGTCTGGAGATAATTGGAATCTTATCGAAGATTTAGCGAATGTGCTTAATGCAGGTCTTGCTTGTTCGCGTCCAGTTTCTGATGAAGGTTGGAGGTCACACGACGAACATGTAGGACAAACTGGTAAAATTATTGCCCCAGACTTATATATTGCTGTCGGAATTTCAGGTGCAATTCAGCATATAGGTGGTGTGTCAGGGTCAAAAGTAATCGTGGCTATTGATAAAGATAAAGATGCTCCTATTTTTAAATATGCAGATTATGGTATTGTGGGGGACGCATTTGAGGTAATGCCAAAATTAGTAGATTCTTTTACGAAATTTAAAAATTCATAAACCTAAATTTATTAGAAAATATTTAACGCTAACAAATTTTGTTGGCGTTTTTTTGTTAATATTTTCGTTGTAATATTACTAGAGTAATTTTTTTGTAGTTAATATCTTTTGATAAAAAACATTAATTTATAAGTATTATTTTAGTTACTTTGACGTATGGATTTACGTTATCTTGTTATAGAGGGTAATATTGGTGCTGGCAAGACATCTCTTTGTAAAAAAATTGCAAAGCAATATAATGCTAAGTTAATATTAGAGCAGTTTGCCGATAATCCCTTTTTACCAAAGTTCTATAAAAATCCTGAGAGATATTCTTTTCCACTTGAGTTGTCATTTCTTGCAGACCGTTATAAACAATTTAAAACACATCTTGATAATTTTGATTTGTTTAGCGAGCTAATAATTGCTGATTACTTTTTTATGAAATCTCTGATTTTTTCGGCCTCTACTTTACAAGAAGACGAATATAGATTATACAGACAGTTATTTGATATTATATATGGGTCATTACCAAAACCTGATTTGTATGTATATTTACATAAATCGGTTGATAATCTGATCGAAAACATTAAAATACGAGGTCGAGAATATGAGAAAAATATCACTTATGACTATTTAAAAAGTATAGAAAACGGCTATTTTAGCTTTTTTAAACAGCAAAAAGAACTAAAAATACTGGTGGTTGATACAAATATGCTTGATTTTGTTAATAGTGAAAAAGATTACATAGACCTTGTTAATACTGTATTTGTTGGAGATTATAAGAAGGGGATTAATCGAATTGTATTTTAAAAGTGTAAAAAGTATTAAATAGTGTTGTTTTTTACCAAAATCATTGTTATTTTTGCATAATCGTATTTAAGTGTACGTGTGAAAGGAAAAAAATGTTAAATAATAAAATGAATAAATTATGAAAAAGACCTTAATTTTCGTTCTTAGTATTGCAGCGATTTTTACATTATCGAACTGTAATGGATTGAAAAAAATGATTGAAAATGCTGATGATATTAATTATTCAGTAAATCCTAAAGTTCTCGAAATGCATGGTGGAGAAGTTGCTGTAAGTATTAAAGGTAATTTCCCAGAGAAGTATTTTAACAAGAAAGTTACAGCTACAATTACTCCAACTTTAGTATATGAAGGCGGCGAAAAAGCTTTAACTCCTGTTTATATACAAGGTGAAAAAATTGATGGAAATGCAACAGTAATTAATTATAAAGCTGGTGGGGCGTTTAGTTATACTGAAAAGTTTGACTATATTGACGACATGAGAAGATCAACTCTTGAGTTAAGAATTTCCGCAGCCAAAGGTAATAAAACTCAGGATTTTGAACCTGAAACTGTCGCTGAAGGTATTATTGCTACTCCAGACTTAGTGAAACTTATTGGTGCTGGAAGTCCTGCAAAAGATAAATTTGTGAAGGATATTCCAGATGCAAAAATGGGACTTGTAAACTATGATAAAAATCGTGCAGAACTTAAGCATGCCGAACGCAAAAGAGACGAAATCGTCGCTCTAAAAGATTATGTAAATGCTGTAAATGAAGACGACAGAAAAGAATTTACCGGTGTTGAGCTTATTTCTTACGCTTCTCCTGAAGGTCCAATAGACATTAACACAAAAGTATCTAACGATCGCTCAAAAACTATTGATAAATTTGTAAAAAACGAATTTAGAAAAATTGAGGATTTTAAAGAAGATAGTTTCTTTAAATATCTAGTTACTGAAGAAGACTGGGACGGTTTCAAAAAAGCAGTTTCTGAATCTGACCTTGCTGATAAAGACTTGATATTACGTGTTGTAAATATGAATACTGATCCTGTTAAACGTGAACAAGAAATTCGTAACATGACTCAAACTTTTGAAGAATTAGAAAAACTTATTCACCCTATGTTACGTAGATCAGAAGTTTTAGTTAACGTAATGCTTATTGGTAATACTGATGCTGAAATAGATTCATTATTTAATGCCGACCCTGCTAAGCTCTCTGTTGAAGAGTTACTTTATTTAGGAGCAATGGCCGAAAGTGCTGATAAAAAATTAGCTGTTTACACAAAAACTACAGAATTATATCCAAAAGATTGGAGAGGATTTAATAATCTTACTTGTGTATTATGTAAAAAAGGCGATTTAAAAGCTGCTAGAACTACAATCGAAAAAGCTAAAAGCTTAGAAGCTAACGCTACTGTATTTAATGTTCTTGGTAATGTTTATCTTGCTGAAGGTAATATTGAAGAGGCTAAAACAAGTTATCAATCTGCTACAGGAGTTCCTGCTGCAAGTATTGGTCAAGGTGTTATCGCTATTAAAGCTGGTGAATATGACAAAGCTGCAAACTTCTTTGGAAACGATTGCTCTTTTAATGCTGGTCTTGCAAAACTTATGAGCGGTGACAATGACGGAGCTATAAAAGCTGCAGATTGTGGAACTGATAAAGACGATGCTCACAATTTCTATCTTAAAGCAATTGCAGGTGCTAGAAAAGGTGATACGGATGTATTATTTAATAATCTTAGAACTGCTTGCACTAAAGATGCTTCATTAAAAGAATTTGCTGCTAAAGATATGGAATTCTTTAACTATTTTGACAACGACACTTTTAAAACTATTATAAAGTAATTTTGTTTTTCATAATGAATTTAAGCGGCTTTTTAGCCGCTTTTTTTTTATTTTTATAGCTTTAAAAAAAAGTATAATGCAAACTGTTATCATTTCAGGACCTCCAGGATGCGGAAAAGGAACCCAAGCAGAATTAATTGCAAAATATTTGGGGTTTGAACATATTTCTACTGGGGATATATTACGTCGTGAAATTGCCGCTTTAACGGAATTGGGGAAATTAGCTCAAGCTAAAATTGATGATGGAAATTTTGTCCCAGATAATGTAGCATGTGAAATGATAAATAATTTTATCAAGAATAATCAGCATATTAAAGGTATGGTTTTGGACGGATTTCCTAGAACTAAATATCAATGTCTTAGATTTGATAAACTTATTGACCTAATAAAAATTAAAAATAATATTTGTATTTCAATTGATGTTGATGAAAATAAGTTAAAATCTAGATTGTTAAGTAGAAATGTTAAGAGTAATAGACCAGATGACTCCAGTATTGAAATAATTGATCATAGATTACGTTTGTATGTCGAAAGAACAAGGAGCGTAACAGATTATTATCTTGATAAGGGGCAGTGCGAAATTGTTAATGGGAATGGTAATATTGATGAGGTTTTTTATAACATAAAAACAGTCTTAGATAAGTATTTGGAAATTTATTAATATGGCAACAACGAATTTTGTAGATTATGTAAAGATTTATTGCCGTTCCGGTAGTGGAGGTGCTGGATCAACTCACTTTAGGAAAGAGAAGTTTATTGAGTTTGGAGGACCAGATGGCGGTAATGGGGGTAGAGGTGGACATGTTATTTTAAAAGCAAATCCTAACTTGTGGACATTATTACATTTGAAATATAACAGGCACATAATTGCTAAAAACGGACAGGCTGGTAGTGGGGCTCTTAAAACTGGTGCAGATGGGAAGGATCAAGTTGTTGAAGTCCCTTTGGGAACAGTTGTTAAAGACGCTGAAACTGGAGAATTATTATGTGAGATAACCGAAGATAATCAAGAAGTAATACTTTTTGAAGGGGGGAAAGGAGGACTTGGAAATACTGAGTTTAAAACTGCAACAAACAGAGCTCCACGATATTCGCAACCTGGGATAGACGGAATTGAAGCTAGAATAATCCTTGAACTTAAGGTTTTGGCTGATATTGGATTAGTTGGATTTCCTAATGCTGGAAAATCGACTCTGTTGTCTGTTGTTTCTGCGGCAAAACCCGAAATTGCAAATTACCCATTTACTACTTTAGTCCCAAACCTTGGTATTGTCGATTATAGAGATGATAAATCTTTTGTTATGGCTGATATACCTGGTATAATCGAAGGAGCAGCCGAAGGAAGAGGACTAGGACACCGGTTCTTGAGACATATTGAACGAAACTCAGTCTTACTATTAATGGTACCTGCTGATACACAAAATATCAAAAAAGAATTTGGTATCTTAATGAGCGAACTAAAGCAATACAATCCCGAACTCCTTGATAAAAAAAGAATTTTAGCTATTACTAAAGCTGATCTTATTGACGACGAACTCGAAAAACTCCTAAAACCAGAATTACCTAAAGGAATCGAAATTGTGTTTATTTCGTCTCTTACTAATAAAAATATTATGAAACTAAAAGATGTTTTGTGGAAAAGTCTTAATGAATGATAGAAGGTATTGAAAATATTGATCATAAGCTATTACTATTCTTTAATGGAATACATTTTGATTGGCTTGATCCTGTTGTGTTTGCTGTTTCGTCAAAATGGTTTTGGATACCTGTAATCTTGTTTTTTATTTATTTTATTATAAAAAAATATAGAAAGAAATTCTGGATACCACTGATAGCTGCCGTAATTTGTTTTGCAATTACAGATCAGGTGTCGCATTTGACAAAGGAAAACTATAAAAGATACCGACCTACTCATAATTTGGAACTCGCTCAAAAAGTACACGTGGTTAATGATTATAGAGGAGGACAGTATGGTTTCTTTTCTGGACATGCAACAAGTAGCTTTGGATTGGCCTTGATTACACTTTTATTCGTAAAACGTAAAGCTTACACATATATAATAATTGTGTGGGCATTTTTAGTGTCTTATTCCAGAATATACCTTGGAGTTCATTTTCCCTCTGATGTCTTTGTTGGCGCATTAGTGGGATTGTTAGTAGCTTTATTGGTGTGGAAAACGATGAAGTCTATTCCATATTTTCGAAATTTAATCTGCTAGATTATTTAGTCCTGTAATTGGATTTTTGTAATAGAATTTTGTACATTTGCGTAACGTTAAAGTTCTAATCTATTAACAGCAGTGTATAGAAATATGCCATTTATAAAAACTAATATTATGAAAATGCATCTTTATTTAGTCGGATTTATTTTTTGTTTTTTTGCTTTATTATCCTGTTCGAGCTCTGGAACACCTGAAAAAGGTAATCTCCCATTGGCTTTGGAGTTTGAAACAGATTGGCAAGAAGAACAGTTTAAAGATAAAATTAAATCTATTGATGAAATTAGGTACTATTACAATTATGATGAAACTGCTGTAATAGGAAAAGGAAGTATGGAAAGTCGTGATGTAATGCAGTTTAATAATAATGGTTTTATTATTAATTATGCTAATTATGGGTCTGAAAATTATCTTATCTCAGAAACAAAAAAGTTTTATAATGAAAATGGATTATGCGACTCAAGTCTTGTTTATAATTATTTAGGAGAAATATGTGAGAGTATTGTTTTCTTTTATGATGAAACTGGCTTATTATTTAAAACTGAAAATCATTATCCAGATGGCAAATTAATGTCTATTGAGAAAACAGAGTACAATGCAGATAGAAAGCCAGTAAAAACTGAATTATTTGATGGTATTGAAGAAGAGGCTATTGTTATTTCTGAGACTCAATATAATGATAAAAACCAAAAAGAGCAGGGGATTTTCCATGATATATCGCAGGATGTTTATATGCTTACAAAGTATGAATACGATAGCGATGGAATGTTAAGCAAACGATCATATTTTGATAAAGATGGAGAACTCCAAGATACTTACGAATTTGAATATGAATTTGATAATAAGGGAAATTGGATAACACGCAGCGAAATTCGTAACGGTAAAATGGCATTTATAGTAGAACGAGAGCTTGTTTATTTTGATTAAGAAATTAATTAAGATTCATTTTTGGTTATCTGTATAATTGCTGGTATGTTTTAAATATTGCAATTAACTAAAATATTAAATTTTGCATTTCGCAAAAAAGTCTTATTTTTGCAATTCTTAATGAGTTATTAGCTCAGTTGGTTTAGAGCACTAGCTTGACAGGCTAGGGGTCGCTGGTTCGAATCCAGCATGACTCACAAGACTGAAAGCCCTGCGAAGCAGGGCTTTTTATATAAACTAAAATCTCCTGATGCTCGCATCAAGGAGATTTTAGTTTATATAAAAACAGGTTTTTGCGGAGCAAAACCTTTCAGTCTTACCACCACCTGAGACCACTTGGATCACCATAAAATTTAGTTTCAAATTTTATGGTAATCCAGT
>JAQUBO010000079.1:0-3910 GCA_028686735.1 Bacteroidales bacterium | reverse complement strand
TCGCATCAAGGAGATTTTAGTTTATATAAAAACAGGTTTTTGCGGAGCAAAACCTTTCAGTCTTACCACCACCTGAGACCACTTGGATCACCATAAAATTTAGTTTCAAATTTTATGGTAATCCAGTTTGAGCAATCGCATCAAGGAGATTTTAGTTTATATAAAAACAGGTTTTGCGAAGCAAAACCTTTCAGTCTTACCACCACTTGAGTCCACTTGGATCACCATAAAATTTAATTTCAAATTTTATGGTAATCCAGTTTGAGCAATCGCATCAAGGAGATTTTAGTTTATATAAAAACAGGTTTTTGCGGAGCAAAACCTTTCAGTCTTACCACCACCTGAGACCACTTGGATCACCATAAAATTTAGTTTCAAATTTTATGGTAATCCAGTTTGAGCAATCGCATCAAGGAGATTTTAGTTTATATAAAAACAGGTTTTTGCGAAGCAAAACCTTTCAGTCTTACCACCACCTGAGACCACTTGGATCACCATAAAATTTAATTTCAAATTTTATGGTAATCCAGTTTGAGCAATCGCATCAAGGAGATTTTAGTTTATATGAAAACAGGTTTTGCGAAGCAAAACCTTTCAGTCTTACCACCACTTGAGTCCACTTGGATTACCATAAAATTTAATTTCAAATTTTATGGTAATCCAGTTTGAGCAATCGCATCAAGGAGATTTTAGTTTATATAAAAACAGGTTTTTGCGAAGCAAAACCTTTCAGTCTTCCCACCACTTGAGTCCACTTGGATCACCATAAAATTTAGTTTCAAATTTTATGGTAATTCAGTTTGAGCAATCGCATCAAGGAGATTTTAGTTTATATAAAAGCAGGTTTTTGCAAAGCAAAACCTTTCAGTCTTACCACCACTTGAGTCCACTTGGATCACCATAAAATTTAGTTTCAAATTTTATGGTAATCCAGTTTGAGCAATCGCATCAAGGAGATTTTAGTTTATATAAAAGCAGGTTTTTGCAAAGCAAAACCTTTCAGTCTTCCCACCACTTGAGTCCACTTGGATCACCATAAAATTTAGTTTCAAATTTTATGGTAATCCAGTTTGAGCAATTGCATCAAGGAGATTTTAGTTTAAATAAAAAGCCCTGCGAAGCAGGGCTTTTTATAGTTTTGTGTTATTTAATCGAGGCGACTTACATGTTTTTTTTATTTCAAGTAATCAAGCCCGTATTATTACCTATGTTAAGAGCTAATTGTCATAATACAAACCAGCTTCAGGTCCAAGTGGTAGCCCAAGCAAAATCCAGCCTATTATTAGTAGAGTCCATGCAATAAAGAAGGCAATAGAATATGGGAGCATTGTCGCAATTAGTGATCCAATTCCTGATTTTGAATCATATTTTTCAAAGTAAACAATAATTAGTGCAAAAAAGCTCATCATAGGAGAAATTAAATTAGTAATACTGTCGCCTATTCGATAAACTGCTTGTGATAATTCGGGAGAGTACCCCAGCAACATAAACATTGGAATAAATACTGGACCCATAATCGCCCATTTAGCCGATGCACTTCCCATAAACATATTGATTATTCCAGAGATAATTATAAATAAAACAACTAATGGAATAAGTCCAAGATCCGCACTTTGAAGGAATGCTGCACCTTTTACAGCAACCATAATTCCGAGGTTACTCCATTTGAACCATGCAACAAATTGTGAAGCAAAAAACACTAATACCAGAAAGGAAATCAGTCCTTTAAAGCTGTCGTTCATCCCGTTTACTACATCTTTGTGGTTTTTGAAAGTTCCACTTACGTATCCGTAAACAACTCCGCAAGTGCCTGCAATAATAAATAAAACTGCAATAAACCCCTTTAGTATTGGTGAATGAAGTATAGAGTTATCATCAGCACGTAAGATACCATTATCAGGAATTAGACCTGCTGAAATAATAGCAATGAAAAATAGCAAAACAATGCCTGTCCATATTAGACCTTTTCTTTCTTTAGTATTTAGCTTGTTGATTTCTTCTTTTTCTACCTTGCCAGTATATTTACCAAGTCGTGGCTCAACTATGGTGTTGGTTATCCATGTTCCTACAGTTGCAATAATAAAAGTTGACACAACCATAAAGTAGTAATTAGCTGTGGGCATTACGTAATAATTTGGATCTATTATTTGTGCAGCTTCTGTTGATAAACCAGCAAGCAATGGGTCTATAGTTCCAATTAATAAATTAGCGCTAAAACCTCCACTAACACCAGCAAAAGCCGCGGCCATACCAGCTATAGGATGTCTTCCTAAAGAGTGAAAAATAATACCCGCTAAAGGGATAATAAGGATATAACCTAAATCTGAAGCGATGTTAGAGAGTATGCCAGTAAGTACAAGAAAAAAAGTAATTAAATGTTTGGGAGCATTTATTAGCAATAGATTGATGGCAGATCTTATTAGTCCGCTGCTTTCGGCAATACCGATTCCTAGCATTGCAACCATAACTATACCTAAAGGTGCAAAACCTGTATAACTGTCAACCATTTCAAGGAGTATCTTGTGGATACCATCCCTTGAGAGTAGGTTAATGATTTTAACGGTTTCTCCATTAGCAGGATTAATCCCTTCCCATTGAAAGTAAAAGCCAATGAAGGATAATAATAAAGTAATTAATCCAAATATTCCGAATAGAGCAGCTGGGTGAGGAAGAGCATTTCCTACTTTTTCAACAGACCCTAATATATTAATTTTTCTTAGCTTCATGAATTTTATATCTTTAACTCTCTAGTTTTTTTATATTAGCAATCGAAATTTAATATTAAAAAACCTCGAGGCTTTTATCTGTCTTATTATTTGTAAATCTCACTAATTTATTCTAAAACTTGTGTTTCTTCAGTGGGAACAAAAATATATAAAAAAACTTATCAGCCAAATATTCCATTAATACAATAAGGGTTTTACGATAGTGAGAAGTCTGTTTGTTTAAGATCTTGTTTTAACAAGTGTTTAATAGGCTATTATCATGGCTTTTGTATATTATCTATTTTTTTATCTTTTAATTTTGCATCTTCTAAATTTTGATGTAATATTACATTTATAATAATTTTAAAAATTAGCAATATGAAAATTAAAAACGGAACTCTTGTAACACTTGAATATGATTTGTTTGTTGAGTCTTTTGACGGAGAACTAATTGAGTCTGTAAAAAGTGAGGAACCAGCAGTTTTTCTTTGTGGAAACGAAGAAATGTTAGAAACTTTTGAAGAAAAGCTTATGGGACTTGAAACAGGTGATAGTTTTAAATTTAGTTTAACTAAAAATGAAGCTTATGGTGACGAAGATGAAGAGGCTTATGCTGAGTTTCCAAAAAATGTATTTCTTGATGAAGAAGATAGCGTTTTACCTGAAATTGGTGATTATGTCCCTATGGAAGATGAAGATGGAACTGTTTTTGACGGTATAGTTGATGATATTACTGACGACTTTATTATTATTGATTTTAATCATCCTTTAGCTGGTGAAGACTTGTTTTTTACTGGCAAGATCCTTAAAGTAGAAGATACTCCTCCAGAATAATATTGTTTTCCTAATAAGTAAAAAAGCAGTTTTCTTAATTGAACTGCTTTTTTTATTTAGTATATAACAATTCCATTTGAATTTGTATGTCCAGTTACTGATTTCAACTTTAATGTCAAGTTGCCGGTTTGAACTTGTATGCCAAGTTACTCGACATACAGACAAATGAGCAACTTAGCATGCAAAATAAATTCAAAAAAGCAGATTGTGTGTAGTGATATGAGATAGTTTTTGTTTACTGTTATACAGGGCAAACGCATACTTTTCTTTTGTCATGATTTTTGGATTGCTATGCACCAAAAAATCATGCCAAAAGAGATTCGTCGGCATATTTTAACCCTTGACTTTCACTACGTTCAGTCAAAAGTTAA
>JAQUBO010000279.1 GCA_028686735.1 Bacteroidales bacterium | reverse complement strand
ATTGCAAGGGCTTAATAGCAGAATGGATGAATTGCAAGCTGCATTTCTTAATGTTAAGTTGAAATATATTGATGTCGAGAATCAAAAAAGAAGAGAAATTGCTCAAATTTATTGTTCAAATATTAAAAACGAAGGTATTATTTTACCTAAACTAAATGACATCTGTAATGATTTGTTGCATGTTTGGCATTTGTTTGTAATTAGAACAAAAAACAGAGAGAATTTAGTAAAATATCTTACTGCAAATCATGTTCAAACATTAATCCATTATCCAATACCACCACATAAACAAAAGGCATATAAATATTTGAATGAATTAAGTTTTCCAATAACAGAGAAAATACATAATGAAGTATTAAGCCTTCCTATTAGTTCTGTTTTAATTAATGATGAAGCTTTGCATATTTGTAGTTTAATTAACAGTTATAATGAGTAAGGAAATAGTAATAGACCCTTTATTTACCACAATTGTTAGGGCTTTAGAAAAAAGAAGAAAAACAGTTGAATTTGATGAAGCATCTCTTAATATTGTTGAGGCTTTATCTAAGTATGCGTATGAATGTTTTCCTGGAGTATTCAATAACGATGAATTAGAAAAAATTATATTTGAAGAAAGTGAAAAATTATTTGGTAAAAATAAAAGTCGTAATATCACATTCCATAATAAAACAAAAGACTTAAATATTCTGCATATATTAACTACTCATTACAAATTAGGTGGACATAGCAGGCTAATGGAAAATTGGCTGAATTTTGATAAAGATAATACGCATTCGGTTTATATTGTTAAACCACAGACCAGAAGCCATAAATATTTACATAATTTATGCTTCTCAGCTGGTGGAGAACTATTTCTGGCAAAAGAAAATGACAAAAAAGCAAGGGCTCTTGAATTATACAACAATATTAATCAAAAAACTTTCGACTTTATCTTTCTCCATACTCACCCTGAAGAAATAGAAGCATTCTTAGTTTTACAACATATTAATATCCCAGTAGCTTTTATTAATCATTCTGATCACACTTTTTGGCTTGGAAAACGTTTTGCAGATATTTTTGTCAATATTAGAGAAGAGGCAAGTGTTATAAACAAGCATTTTAGGAAAATAAATAAGAATATCATTGTACCTATACCTATTAATTATAATAAATTAAAAAAATCTAAAAAAGAAGCAAGGCAGATGTTAAACATCTCAGATGATGTAACTTTTGCATTGTGTGTTGGTAGTTTTCATAAGTTTATACCTGATGGGCATAATAATATAAATGATTTATTGGTCTTGCTATGGCAAAGATTGCCTGATTTGATTGTTAAAATTATTGGAATTCATCAAGAAGACATCTCTAAAACAGGCATTGCTACTGATAGTAGGCTGGAAATTATGCAACCTGCAAATAATATAGAACTTTATTATTGTGCAGCTGATTTTATAATTGACCCGATACCTAAAGGTTCTTATACTGCTTTGCTCGAAGCTGCTGCTTTTGAAAACTTTCCTTTACTGTTTAAAAATGGAATTAAACTTTTTGATTTGTCAGACGATCCAGCTTTAAAAGGGATTGTTACTACTCATGATACGTATGAATCATTAGTGGAAAACGTTATACGTTTACTTGAAAAACCAGAAAAATTGCAATATGAAACTAAAAAAATTGCTAATAATATTGAATTATGGCATAGTGGTAAGTACTGGCAAAATTGCAAAAACAATGTTTTATTAGGTAAAAACTATGAGTCTAATAGTGATAGTTTGAATGAATTAATTGACATAAATGAGATCAACTCGTTTTTAGCAAATTTAAGTATAGAGAGTGGAAATAGATCGGTAAATAAACTTTTTTATTCAATAAATATGAATAAACTTTCTTTGACAAAAAAAAACCGAATTTTACTTGTCTCAGAATTCATTAAACATAAAATAGAAACAAGTCAAGTTAAAAAAATACGAGCACTTACAAAATTTATTTTAAATTGAAAACAAATCCAAAAATACTAATTTCCCTCGTCAATTGGCTTAAATACGAGGATACAATTAATTGTGTCAAATCAATTTATGAATTGGAATATACGAGCTTTGAAATTGCGATTGTTGACAATGATTCACCTAATGATTCTTACAAAAAATTGACGGAAGCTTTACCTGACATAAGAATTATAAAATCGGAAGAAAACAATGGCTATGCTGCTGGTCACAAAATTAATGTTGATTACGCAATACAAAACAACTTTGATGCTATTTGGATTTTAAATAGTGATGTTAAACTAAGAAAAAACACATTGCCCGAATTAATATCTGCATGGCTGCAAAATGGAGACCATCTTTACGGTAGTGTTACATTATCGGAAGAAAATCCCGATATTGTTGATTTTGGAGGAGGTTTGCATCCAGATAATTGTAAACATAAGTTAAGTTATAATATTTACAAAGGTGAAAATTATTCAGATTTACCAAAACCTAATATTAGAGAAGTTCAATCATTAGAAGGAAGCTCCATATTTATACCCTTAGAGGTAATTACTAAATATGGTTTTATGAAAACAGATTTCTTTATGTATGGCGAAGAAACAGATTATTGCCTAAGATTAAGAAAAAATGGTATAATATCTTATTTGGCGAAGAATTCCATTATAAAACATGAAAACGCCTCATCATTTAAAACAACAGACAAAGACATCAAATGGCTTATATCTTATTATAGACGTAGAAATTTTATGCGGATTATGAAAAGTCATTTTATGTGGAGTGATTCTGAAATTATGAATGAAAGTGGTCATTTGATAAATCGAATAAAATTCATACTTAAATATTATTTTTTTACAAACTTTAGACAACAAAATAAAGTGTCTTATTATCTTTTAAAAGGGAGTAAGCATGCTGTTAAGCAAATTAATGGGAAAGTATTTAAACCTGAAGATTATTTGTAATAATATAAAAACAAAAAATGCCTTTTTTTTCAATAATAATACCCACATACAATCGTGCAAATATGCTACCCGTAGCATTGCAGTCTGTTCTCAACCAAACGTTTCAGGATTGGGAATGTATTGTTGTTGATGATGGCTCTGACGACAACACTAGAGAACTTTTGCAACAATGGATTGAGAAAGACAATCGTTTTCGTTACATTTATCAAGAAAATGCCGAACGCTCTGCCGCAAGAAATAATGGTATAAATAATGCAAAAGGAGACTATATTTGCTTTTTGGATAGTGATGATTATTATTTGAAAAGCAAATTGCAGGAATTAAAAATTTTTATATCAGACAATAATAATCCGACTGCTTTTATAATTTCTTCCATAAAAGTTGAAATAGGAAATGAAATTAAAGCAATACGACTTTCCCAAATAGATAAATCTAAACCTTTAGACTTTTTTGCACAGAACACCGTCTTCTCACAACAAACCTGCATTTCAAAGCAAATAGTCAAACAAATAAACTATAATTCATGCTTTAATATCGGAGAAGATTTTGAATTATGGTTAAGAATTGCAGAAAAATTTACGATTATTCAATTTTCAGAAGAAGATAATACCGTAGTTTGTGATCACGACGACCGCTCTGTAAGTCTAAAAAAGAACAACAGCCCAAAAGAACAGCGTAAAACATTAAGATTTTGTTTTAAAAAAGGTCATCCCGGACATAAAATAGATAAAATATTTAAACGCAAAATGCTTGCTGATTCGTATTTTAATTCGGCTAAACATTTTATGTATAATAGACATATTTTGTCTGCTATAATTAATATAATATTTTCAATTTTGATTGATTGTAAGAACAATCAGATAAAACATAGAATGCATTGCTTATATAAGCTACTTCAATTTCAGATACCTT
>JAQUBO010000278.1 GCA_028686735.1 Bacteroidales bacterium | reverse complement strand
TCATATTCTTTCCGAAATTTAGACATATTTAAAAAGAAATGACAGGCATCCAAAATTATTTTATCTTCAGGTTGTAGTATATGGTTATATTCAGATATTTGAACAGCTTCAATATTAAATAATTCAGATTTAATAGAAGGATTATTATTAAATAGTTTGTAATGAACATCAATATAGCCTCTATCGATTCCATGATAATTAATGCTTTTATCTTCTTTTAGCTCTATTTTTTTTATTCTATTGATTTGATTAATCGAGTCTGTTTTTGCAATGTAACAATAGTGAAATAATAATTTATTCTTTTCAATATTATTTTTTAGATTGTTTATGGTTTCGAGTGAGAGATTTTCTCTTTCGAATAAATACTTATTGATAGTGAAGTCTTGTGCCTTAGCAAAGTCTTGATATTTTGAAATGTCCTTATTTATATGAAAAGAAAGTGCGATATCTTCTGCGGGCATTTTAATTTCAATACCATCGGAAAAGTAATTTAACTCCTGCATTTTGGAGTCGAATTCGATTGCGTGATTACTATCTCTTAATAAATCAATATCGCAGGAGTATCTTGTGCCGTTTATATATTTGTTATTTATTCTTGATGTGCTGTCTTTTAAGAATGTTTTTGAAATAGGTATATCTTGTATTTTCTGAATGTTTTTTAATAGTAATTCGTCGTGTTCTAATATGATTTTATAACCTTGTTTTAAGTGTTCTAAATCTTTGGTTTTTACGCTGTTATTATCTTTCAATTTGTGGTAAAAAAGCCCATCTAGACTTGTTTCTTTTATTATTTTGATAAAGCGTTTAGAATTATATTTTGGAAAGTTTTTGTTGTATGGATTATAAATTTCACTATCAGAAAGGATTTCTAGAATAAGATTTGCTTCTTTGCTTTTATGTTTGATTTTTGGTTTAGGTGATTTTTGTGTTTCTTTAATTTCAAGAAAATTGTCGCAATAGAATTTTATAGACTTAGTATGTTTATCTCGTAATATCTTTTTATCCGGTAATAAAAACTTTATAGCTAAAATATCAGAAAATAAAGATGCCTTCCGTAGTTTTTGTAAGTTGCCCTTAGTAATGTTTAAGTTTAAATATCGTTTTGCTAAATACAGATAGTAATAAACTTGATGCTGAACATTATAATGAATGCTTAGTTCAACAATTTTATCAAAATTAATTTCTTTTTTAAATAAATATAAAATATCAACCACTCTTTCTAAAAATGCCAAAAAAGTTTTTAATCTATTTGGTTGAGTATCATTGTATTTTAAGTGTAAAAAAAAGTGATTTGCTTGAGTTATTAAATCAAATTCTGGAGTAAGTACATTGTTTTTGGCATATTTCCAATATTCTGATTTAGGAATTTCTGAGTTTGTTGATACTGGGATATGTATTTCTAAAAATGCATCTTTATAGTAATTAAATGTTCTATAATTATTATTTAATCCATCAATTATAAAATTTTTGTGATAAGGCAAATCGTTTTTTGGAATAATCTCATAAAATCCACTCTTGTATAGATGTGGTTTGTAAATAAGTTGAAAATCTACCCCTTGTAATAAATAGTTGTTGTCTTTTAAATAATTATGAAATTTAAAAATATCAGGTTTATTAATTAATATATCTATATCTGTTGAAAAACGACTACCAGTAACATAGAAATCTTCATTTTTAAAGGCAGAGTCTCTAATATACACTACTTGCTCTTTGTTTGTAGAACAGAATTTGTAAAGTTCGTCAAAGACTTTTTTATTTGCCAAATCTTGATTTACGCCATAATTGTAATAGTTTTTTAATTCTCGTTCCAACCAAGTATCTTTAAACTCATCAAATTCAGAAAGGCTTAGGTAGGTAATTCCTGCCATATTAATATTTTTAACAAGCGATAAAAAAGTCATGTCCTTTAAAATACTTTTAAGAAATATTGGCTTTTTGTCTGTTTTAAAAAAATATCTAGTTAGTGCAAGTATATAATTTAAGTTTCTTAATTGGTGTTTTTTTTCTAATGTCTCCATCTTTTTGTTTTATTGAAAAACCGAAATAAGTTTTTTAATTTCTGTTGTAAATTGTTGTCTTGAAAAATTATTTGCTTGAGCTATGCAGTCTTCTTTAAAATTTTCTGGATTTTTAATTTTAGTTATGCCATCTATTATGCTATTTATGTTTGGCTCAACAAGATAACCAGTTTTATTATGAATTACAGATTCTTTGTGCCCTCCTTCGTTTACAGCTACAACTGGTTTGCCAGCAGCCATGGCTTCAATAATATTCATACCAAAATCTTCGTCTTTCGAGGTGCTTATAAATGCTTTGCAATTTGCGTATAATTCATACTTTTCTTTATCAGAAACAAATGTCCTAAATTCCACATTATCAGGCTTTAATGCTTTCATCTTTTCGTAATAGTTGTCAAAATGATTTAATTGGTCATAACTTCCTACAATAATAAGTTTTTCATTTGGTAAACGTCTAAAAGTTTCTAACTGTAGTTCAATTCTTTTATGACTGATAAATCGGTTTACTGATAACCAGTAATCTCCGGTAGATTTGTATTTTAAATTATCGGTTTCAACAGGTGGATATATTAATAATGAATCTCGTCCAAGATATGTTAAGACCCTCCTTTGGGTGTTATTAGAATTACAAACTACAAATTTCGCTTTTTTAACACAAAATGTATTTAGAAATCTGTAAACGATTGCATATATATCAAATAATACTTTTTGATGATAAAAAGGCTTAGATTCTCTTATAGTATCTTTCAAATCCCATACTTCTCTAATTGGGGAATGAATATATAAGATATTTGGTTTGTTTCGGATAAGTGCAGACATAGCCCAATCTCCTGAAACTATGTATAAGTCATACTTGGGGAGTCTTTTAAACATAAACTTAAAGAATGCCTTTTGTAGTCTATTGTTTACATTCTTTGAGATTTTTGCAATACTAATTACAGGGATATTGTAAAACCCCATCTTTTCGACTCCTTCTTTATCAAAGTTTGTTGTAATTAAATCGGCTTTTAAATCTTCTACAAGAGTTAATGTAACTTTTTCAGCTCCTCCAATATTATCCATGCAAGGGTGGATGATAGCTATTTTTATTTTGGGCTTATTATAATTCATAATAGCATGATTTTGCAGTTTTTTCTCTTGCATTAGGGCATGTTCTACATAATGCAATACTTGATTGGTCTTTTTTTATGGCTTTTTTATATTTTTTAAACTTTTTGTTGTTCCATATTTGAGATAAAGTTTCTTCAAACACATTGCCCATTATGTATTCAGACTTATTATCATGGCAACAAGGAATAACATTCCCATTAGAACAAATAGTCATCATTTTTTGATTAAATAGAAAACCGCAGTTATTGTGTATAGATCCAGACATAACATAATATCCATCTTTTAACTCATATAATTGCATTTTTTTATCATTGGGGAGGTATTTGTCTGCCATTTCTTTAAATTTGTCGGGTTCGGTCTCAATATTAGCTGGAATTATCAGGTTTTTTTCATAATACGCATCTGCTCCGAGCTCTTTGGATATTTTGCGAAGTGTATCTCTCTGATGCTCGTTTTGTTTCATTACAACAGTTTGGATTATTATTTTAACATTTTTATTTTTAGTCTTATTTCTTGCCTCTATAAGATACTTAATATTATTTAAAACTTTTTCAAAATCTCCTCCAATTCTGTAGAGGTTGTAAGTGTTTTTTTGAACTCCGTCAAGTGATATACTAATCGTAGAGACTCCACTATTTATAATTTGCTCTGCATGTGCTTTTCCTTGAATAAGAGTGCCATTTGTACTTATCGAAACATTCATCCCAGCT
>JAQUBO010000277.1 GCA_028686735.1 Bacteroidales bacterium | reverse complement strand
ATTCTTGAGCTCCATTGCCTCCATTACCACCATTAGTTCCGTTTGCAGTTAAAGTTCCTGTGACCGTACAATTATTAGTAGCAATTAGAGATATTGAACCACCACCTGTTCCGCCACTTCCGCCACTAGTTCCATCCTCAAATGCGCCGCCGCCACCGCCGGCGCCACCACCACCAGAACCCCAGGTTATATCAGTACCGCTATTTGTTCCATGGGTGGCTTTTACGCTACCACCAGACCCATAGGTTCCACCTGTTGCTGGGGATGAGAAACTAGCACCTGCGCCACCTACGGCACCAGATCCACCTTGTCCACCGTAACTACCACCGCTTCCGCCGCCGGCACCTCCGCCACCACCATTATATCCATTTTGATTCCCAGAACAAAACGCACCTCCACAAATCTGCGAGATACAACCTGCAAGACCTCCATTGGTACCTGCATTTCCACCTCCTGTGCCGCTTCCGGCAAATCCTCCTTGACCTGGATAACCTCCATTACAATCAGTAGTAGTTGCCCACCATAGTGCACCTGAGCCGCCATCACCATAAGCCATAGAACCACCAACACCTCCTGCACCACCAACATTCCCAGCACCATTAGCATCTATTGTCCCTAAAACATTAATATTTGTGGCTGACACATTAAAGTAGTGGCAACTTGCATTTACTGTTACTGTTACACCATTATTTACAGTAAAATTTCCAATATTATAGTGGTTCCCTTGTAAAGTTGTACTCGATGCAATTGTCCAGTCTTGCCCTAAGTGGTTAACATTTCCGCAGGTTGTTGTTCCGTAATAATAAAACGTTTTGTATCCAGAATAATAATTTAATCCACTGCAACCATCATAATATCTAACTCGCCAAGTATGTATGCCAGTTGATACTGTAGTGGAATGTGTTAAACTTGTTCCTTTATCTACCGAACCTCCGTCAATTTCTATATAGTATTTCGAATTAGGGTGGGTTCCTCTAGTATGTGTCCACGAAAAATTTACTGTTGATGAATATAGGTAGGCATGGTCTGCCGGTGCGGTCAATACAGGAGTGGATGAGGAAACTGAATATACAGTGACAGTAGTTTGACCTGAATATAAAGTCCCAACAGGGGATGTTGTACTCCTAACTCTACCATAATATGTCGTGGTACTAGTTGGGGAAAAGTTTATTGTTCGGGGACTAGTGGTTCCTAAAGCAATCCAAGTCGTGCCATTAGTTGAATATTCTGCAGTACCAGGATAAACAGTTCCTCTGTTAAAAGTAAAAGTTATATTCACTGAGGATCCAACACAAATGGAACTTGAACTTGCTGTAACGGCCATTGCAGTCCCAGATTTCACCATTTCCACATCTGGAATTGAATTTTCAGATTCCTTATCTGCCCAATCAAAAACATAATCATTACTCGAAGTAATATCAGTTATTGAATTAAAAAAATCATTATTTAAATTTTGCTTTACTCCAGAAAGCAGATTAGAAAATGAACTTTTCCCCTCCGCAGACAGCGAAAAAGCACAAATCAAAGCTACACACAAAATGCAGCTTAGATAAAACATGAAAGTTTTTTTCATAGTTATAGACCTCTATTCATTAAAATTCTCGAAAATATTTTTATATAAAACTACCTCTCTAAATCGAAGTCAAATATACTAAATATTTTTCACATACTTATAAATTATGGTTAAATATTTTAATTTTTTTTTAACAATGTTTTTTAGTCATCAAAATATATTATATTTGATACCAAAAAAGATGCTATTAGCTAACAAAACAATAAAAGATATTTGGATTTATACAATATTAATCCTCTCAGTTATTGTGTTTTTACCCAGCTTAAAAGGAGAATTCTTAAATTGGGACGATACAACTTATATACGAGACAATGAAATACTAAATAAAGACATTGGCATTACAAGCTTTTTGGAATTATACGAGTATGATGCTTACATTTCTCTAACATTATTTAGTTTTCAAGTTCAAACAAAAATATTTGGGAATAACCCATTCTATTTTCACTTTTTTAATATCTTAATTCACCTAATAAATGTCTTTTTAGTATTTTATTTGGCAAAAGTTCTTCTCGAAAATAAAACATCAGCATTTTGGCTTGCACTTATTTTTGCTATTCATCCATTTAGGGTCGAATCTGTAGCATGGATCATACAACGAAAGGATTTGCTTTACTCTTTCTTTTTTCTGACAGGGATTTTAACTTACCTAAAATTTTTAAAAACTGATAAACTATTATGGTATCTAATAACTATATTTCTAGCATATTTTGCAATAATTAGTAAAATTCCTGCAATTACATTTGTACTTATACTTGCTCTGTTTGAAATTTACATTTATCGCAAAATATCACTTAAGTCAGTCTTACTTTTGTTGTTGATAGGATTAATTCAAATTACGCCCATAAATAGTTTTTTGTTTACTACTCTTTATATTTTTGTGCCGATTATGATTGTGTATTTATTTAATAAATATTCTGAAAATTACAAAAATTTAAATTCAAATAACACTCCTTTCTTAAAAAGAAAAACAATTACTATTTTAAGTAATAAAAAACATGTTCGGATTATTTTATTTCTATACATAATAATTTTTATGTTTTTCTTGGTGATTCCAACAATTAAATCATTTTTTAAGTCTGATCTTTCGATTACCCTGACATTTATTACTAAAACAGTTACATATTTTTCTCCAGTTTTGATATTGTATATTCTAAATAAAAACAATCAAATTAGAATTTCAAAAATTGTTAGCATACTCAACAGGAGAAAGTATAAAATACTAAAAATAATTTTGGGGTTATTGTTTTTAGGAATAATTATATATTTTGTTGCTGTTACAAAATTCGAACCTGGCGAATTTAGCTCAAATAATTTTTTATCATTAAAAACAATTCAATACTTATCATATAGTCTTGGCTTTTATATTGGTGGATTCTTTTATCCTTTTTATCAAAATGGGATGTATCCATACCCAGACACACAAAATTTAGATGCTATTTACAAAATAATGCCGATAATTATTGCGACATTTAGCATTGCAATTGGAGTAATAATTTATAAAATTAAAGATGTTGAATTTAGACGAAAAATTATTTTTGGCTTATTGTTTTTCTTAATTAATATCTTTATTGTTTTGCATATAATTCCTATTAAAGGACGAGTTATTGTTGCAGAGCGATATTCTTATCTGGCATATTTTGGTTTGATATTTATATTGATTACGATTTTTCAGAATATCTATGATAGAAATAAAGTTGTTTATAAAAGCTTAATAAATATTTTACTGCTTATAATTATTAGTAGTTACGCAATACAAACTTATTCTAGATCAAAGGTTTTTGCAAATGATTATACTTTTTGGTCTGATGTAATAGAAAACAATCCTAAAAATCATTATGCAAAATATGCTTTAGGTTTATATTATTTCGAAAATGGAGATTTCCAAAAAGCAATAAAGTTTTACAATCAGGCAATTGAATTATATCCGAGGAGCTATGAATATTTTTTGAACAGAGGCTCAAGCTATTTAAAAATTGGAGAACCTCAAACAGCATTCGATGATTACAATGCTGCCATAAATCTTGATTCAACACAAAGCCTATGTTACAAAAATCGTGGTATTCTACTTTATAATATCGGACAGCCCGAACTGGCTTTTGAAGATTTAAAAAGCTCACTGCAATTTGGAAATAATGACAAAGAAGTTTTTGACATTTTCTCAAAAGTAGATTTTCTTTGTAAACAAAAAACAGAGTTTTCTGAAACTGGCACTAGTGGTAAAGAATTGTCCGATTATTACAGCGAAATAGCTATAAAAAGCTTTAAATCTGATA
>JAQUBO010000078.1 GCA_028686735.1 Bacteroidales bacterium | reverse complement strand
GGAAGAGGCCCGGGTCAATATTGATCCCTTCAAGCATGTCGATGAACAGGTCAAGGAAACGGTAAAGGCACTGCGCCCGATCCTGCCCATCCGGTTCGAGGAACTTCGCATTGCCGTGAGGATCCCTGCCGATCACGCGGCACGCGCGTATGGTGATATTGCATCCGCCGCGACCATGGAAAAAGACGAGTGGCAGAAGGATGGGTCGTGGGTCTGCGTCGTACGGATCCCGGCCGGCATCCAGGGCGAATTCTACGATCTGGTCAATAAGATCAGCAAAGGCGAGGGCCAGGTAAAGGTCCTCAATCAAGTATATTAATTACGAGGACAAATATAGAAAGTCAATTCGGTGGCTACTAATCATGGCAAGCTCGGAAAAATCAGCAAAAGGAAAAGTAACCGGTAGTGCAGGGCGTTTTGGCTGCAGATATGGAAGATTCGTGCGCAAGCGTGTCGCAGAGATGGAGAAGATCTCACGGGCAAATCACCGGTGCCCGAAGTGTGACACACAGTCAGTTCAGAGGAAAGGCACTGGCATCTGGGAATGCCGGAAATGCGGGTACAAATTCGCTGGCGGCGCGTACCAGCCTGAAACCCCATTGTGCTAGTTCTTTAGTTGACTTTACAAATACAGGCTCAAGCGGACAAGAGTTCTCTTATTTATGGGATTTTGGATCTAACGCCAATCCTAATTCTTCGAGTTTAGAAAATCCTACAGCGGTAAGTTTTAACACTAATGGTCAGCAGATAATTACATTAAGTGTAAGTACACCTAATTGCGTATCTACTATAACTGATACTTTGTTTATTAGTAATTCTCCCGCACCAATAATTGACTTTGTTTCTACTGCGCCAGCTTGTGCAAATACAAATATTACTTATAGTATAAATGATTTTGATGCTTCATTTGAGTATAGTTGGGATTTTGGTCCTAACGCAAATCCAAGTACTTCTACTGCCCAGCAACCAGTTGTAGTTTATAGTACTGATGGCGTTATGACTGTACAATTATATGTAACAGATCCAATAACATCTTGTAGTAATTATATCGAAAAAACAATCCAGGTATATCCGCTTCCTAATGTTAATTTTACATCTACAGCTCCAGTTTGTGTTGGTAACGCAGTAGGTTTCCAAAATACAGGTAGCAGCGATGAAGGTCTTGTTTATAGTTGGGATTTTGGCTCAGGAGCAACACCTAATGTGTCAAATGCTCTAAACCCAAATGCTGTAATATACGCAAGTTCGGGAATAAAAGAAGTGAGTCTAACTATTAGCTCAAATGAGTGTTCTAATACAATAGTAAGAGGTATCGAAATATACTCCAAACCAATTGTCGATTTTACAACAAATGCTCCTCAATGTACAGGAATAACTCTGCAAATGTCAAATCTAACTATTGATGGTGGAAATGCAAGTTATCAATGGTATTTTGGTGGAAACGCCTCAATATCAAGCTCTACCGACGAAGAACCTAATCTTGAATATACTAATCCAGGATCCTATAGTATTCAACTTATTGCGACAAATTCTGTAAATGCATGCTCTGATTCATTAACAAAAATAATTAATGTATATGAAACTCCAGTAGCAGACTTTTCATCTAATGCACCTCTATGTCCTAACGAAGAATTGCATTTTGTGAACGAAGGTAGTACGGGAGATCAATATTCGTATTCATGGAGTTTTGGACGATATGGCTATCCTCACTCTTCTTTATCTGAAAATCCATCAGGCATAAGCTTTTCGCAAGGAGGAACACAGCCAGTTTCATTATTTGTATCTAATAATAATTGTTTTGCAGTAGCTTCTGGCTCAATCGTTTTATACGATTTGCCTGTTGCAGATGCTGGAAAAGATACAATTATTTGTGCAAATAGAACAGTTTTAATTGGAAGCCCTGAAACCTCAGGATATACATATCTTTGGTCGCCTGCAAGTTATTTAGAAAACAATCAAATTGCTAATCCACTTGCTATGCCAATTGCCGAAGTTACAAACTATTATCTTACTGTTACCGACACTAGCACGGGATGTGTAAATTTGGATACTGTTAATATTATTATGATGCCTAAAGCTATTGCCTTAACAGGACCAGATATTAGTATGTGTCTAAATGATTCTGTACAAATTGGTGCAGGAGAAATTCAAGGACAATCATATTATTGGACTCCAGCAACAGGAATTTCAGATCAATATTCGCCGAATCCAGTGGTTAATGTTACTGAAACAACTATTTATACGCTTAGTGTTGCTTGGGACGGTTGCGATACAGTAACTGACCAAGTAAAAGTTAAAATTCACCCATTACCCATAATTAAGGCAGGAGCCGACCAAACAATTGCACAAGGTGAAAATACTACTTTAAATGCAACGGGTGGTGTTAGCTATTTGTGGTCTCCAAACGAATTTATAAATAATATTTATCTACCTAATCCAAGTGTAAACCCTGATGATACTATTACTTATGTAGTATTAGGAACTGATGTACATGGATGTCAAGAAATGGACTCTGTTACTATATTTGTAAAAGAAGCACTGTTTTATATTCCTAATTCATTTACACCGAATAACGATGGGAGTAATGATGTTTTTTATATTCGGGGAAATCCAATACAAAATTTCCAATTGCAAATATTTAATCGATTAAATCAATCGGTGTTTATTACACGTGATTTTTATGAAGGATGGGATGGTACAATTCAAAACTCTGGCGATAAATGTGGTGAAGGTGCTTATGTATATATTGTAACAGGAATTGATGAGCAAGGAGAAGATGTCGTAAAATCGGGAATAATCAATCTAATTAGATAAAATTTATGTTCGCAGTTTGCAAAGATTTGCAATACAAGTACTGAAAAATAATTGCGTTTGCAATGTACTAAGACTGCCGAACAGTGTTTGTTAAACATATTAATTTTATAGCATATAAAAAAATAGTATATTTGTTTTTTACAAATCTCAAGTATATGAAAATTTATTTAAAATGGTTTTCTTTGTTTTTGCTATTTAGTATTATGCTTTCTTGTAATAACAAAAAAGCTAAAGTTTCTGAAAAACAAATATTAGAAAAAGCCGAAACACTAAAAGATCTTAGAGAAAAATATGGTAACTATAAATTCGAAGATTGTGATGCATTAATCCAAGCTGGAGATGAAATTATTAACGTTTATATAGCGACTATAAATAGAGCTTATGAAGGAGATTCATTAGCAAAGAAAGACCTTGATCGCTTTGATACCTTTATGAGCCAATATGATGCAATGGCATTAGAAGTATCAACAGAGTGTCCTGATAGATTTGAAGAGTGGGCAGCAAAAACAGAAGAGAGAATTGCACAAATCTACCCAAAAATAGATGAGATTTACAGGTCAGACTTCGACACCGATATTTATCAATACGATGAAGAGCTTGAGAGACAACTAAATAAAGAAGTAGAAGAACTTAATAAACAAGTAGAGGAAGCTCTTGGTGAAGAGAAATTCTCCTTAAAAAACAACTAAAAGATGTTAAGCATCTGTATTCCAATTTATAATTATAAAGTATCTGAACTTGTAACTCAGATTTATAAACAATGCTTAAAAACTAGTATAGATTTTGAAATCCTAATTTTAGAGGATGGATCAGACAGAAACTGTGTTAAAATAAATGCAAAATCAATTCCCTTACAAAAAGAAATCAAACATATTGTAAATAATCATAATTCTGGACGCAGTGCCGTGAGAAACCAACTTGCCCAAACAGCAAAATACGAAAAAATTCTTTTTCTAGATTGCGACTCAAAAATTATTGATGATGATTTTCTAATTAATTATATTAATAGTTGTGAAAGTGATGTGGTATGTGGGGGAACGGCATATTTTCATAATCAATATGTAAAAAGCCAATCTCTAAGATTAAAATATGGTTTAAAAAGAGAAATGACTTCTGCTGCAATCAGGAATAAGATACCAAATAAATCTTTTACAACTAACAATTTCTTAATTTCAAAAAACATCTTTAGCCAAATAAAATTCCGCGAATTTCTTAAAGACTATGGACACGAAGACAGCCTTTTTGGGTTTGAATTAAAGCAAAATAATTATATTATTCATCATATTGATAATCCTGTTTTACATTGCGGAATTGAGGATAATGATGTTTTTCTTACTAAAACTTGTAAGGCTATCGAAAATCTTGTTCTTATTAGCAACAATCCCAAGGTAAACTCTTCTTTTATCAATGAGGTAAAATTGGTAAAAACATATTATACGATTAAGAAAACTAGATTAGTATTTTTAATAAATTTACTATTTACAATGTTTGAAAAACAAATAAAAAATCATCTTATAAAATCAGGTAATCCCTCATTATTTTGGTTTGATTTCTACAAATTGGCATATTATTCCACAGTGAAAAATCATAAAAAAGTTTAATTTCAAATCTGTAAATTTTAAAATAAGTGTAAATAATATTATATCTTTGCAAATATCAAAAAAACTCAAATATGGAAAAGATGAAAACACATTATCTCGGATTAGAACTAAAAAGCCCTGTAATTGTTAGTAGTTCAGGATTAACAAAGAAAATTAAAAACCTCGTAGAAGCCGAAGAAAACGGTGCTGGTGCAATTGTACTAAAGTCTATTTTCGAGGAGCAAATAACGTATGAGAGCAATAAAGCAATTGACCAAAGTCATCATTACCCCGAAGCAGCCGATTATATCCGAAATTACTCAAAACACAATACCCTTAATGAATATATCCAGTTAATCAAAGACGCAAAAAAAGCAGTAAACATACCTGTGATTGCTAGTATCAATTGTGTTAGTAAGTTGGAGTGGGGTGATTATGCTAAAAAAATTGAAACAGCAGGAGCAGACGCTTTAGAACTAAATATGAATGTGTTTCCTTTTAATCCTAATGAAAAAGCACAAGATATTGAAGAAAAATACTATAAAATAGTTGAAAGTGTAAAAAGAAATACAAATTTACCTATTGCTTGTAAACTAAGTAAGAATTTTACAAATCTGCCTTATTTCATTCAGCAATTAAATTTTAGAGGTGTAAACTCTTTTGTACTATTTAATAAATTCTTTGAACCACTTATTGATATCGAGAAAGAAGAAATTACTACATCATCGATTTTAAGCCACGAAAATGATCTTAAAATTTCATTACGCTGGGTAGCTATATTAAAAGGAATGATGCCTGAAATAGAGATCTCTGCTTCAACTGGAATACACTCAGCAAACGCCTGCGTGCAACAAATACTGGCTGGGGCAAATACTGTACAGATTTGCTCTGTGCTTTATCGTAAAGGGATTAGCGAAATTAAACCTATTGTGAACGGAATATCAGAATGGATGAATCAAAAATCGTATAAGGCTATTGATGATTTTAGAGGAAAATTATCTTACGAAAACATTGAAGATCCTACAGTGTATGAAAGATTTCAATTTATTAAACATTTTGCTAATATAGAGTAAAATAACTATACTTATAATGCCTCAAAAATTATATACAATAAAACAGATTTAGTGCATAGTTTTATTGATTTGATAATTGTGGAGACAAATAATTGACTTTGATAACAAAAAATGGGAGAGTGGTGGTCAGACTATAAACCTTAGTTCGATATTTTTACTCGATTAGACTTTATATTAAGGATTTTACATCAATCTGAACTTTAAAATTTATTTAAGCCTTAAAAACAATTGTGTAGTAAGTTGAAATGTTTTAAAAAATATGAACACATAATAATTGCAATAGTTTTATTACTAACTAATTTTGTGATTAAAGGAGTATTTCTCTCTAGCAACTCATTAGGGGGTGATGAGCCTTTTAGTGTTTATCATGCCCAAATGAATATAGGCTCAATACTAAACTTGCTTGCAGAAGGAAATAATCCGCCATTGTATGAAATTATTTTGCACTTTTGGATTAAGATTTTTGGAATTTCTGAATTTTCTGTTCGTTTTCCTTCTTTACTATTTAGCTGCATAAGCGTCTTATTTATCTATAAATTAGGAATTAAATATCTAAATAAAAGAATTGCTCTTTGTGCAAGTATAGTTTTTATATTCTCAAATTATCATGTTTTATTTGCACATGAAGCCAGAGTTTATGCTTTACTTGGTATGTTGTCTATTATTTCTATGTACTATTTTATGGGGATATTATATGATATTCTAAATCCAAAAAATAATAATAAAAATAATCCTAACTGCAGTGTGAAAAATAAACTTATTACACTAATAATTATAAATACTTTAATTATTTACTCCCATTATTTTGGTTTCTTTATTTTGATAACTCAGTTTCTTTTTCTTACATTTAATAAATCAATAATTTCTAAATATTGGAAACATATATTTGTTAGTATTGGTGTAATCGCAGTATTATATATACCGAATATTTTGGTAGTTCTTAATAGATTTATTGAGTCGTCTTCAAGTGGAACATGGCTTAAACCTACAAATGGGCTTGAAAGTATTTATAATATGCTTCGTCAGTTCTTGAATGCTCCTGTCGTTGCCGTTTGTGCAATTGTTATTCTAATATCGGCACTCGTGAAGTATATTATTACCTGGAAAAATAGACAGAAAAACATATACTATCGGTTTATAATTGTTTGGTTCGTTTTTATTTTCTTTTTTATGTTCGGAATTTCATATATTATACCAATGTTTTTGGACAGATATTTAATGCCTGCCGCTATCGCTTTTGCCTTGGTTCTTGGCATTGCTATTGACTATATCATTAGTAAACCAAAGTATAATTACATTCTACCAATTATTTTTTGTGCATTATTAATTACAACAGTTAAGCCTAATATTACAAATAAACGCAATGTTGAAGAAACAGTTGAGAAAATTAAAGAAATTCAGGACGCAAATACTCTTGTACTAATTTGTCCATCTCATTTTATCTTAAATTTCGCTTATTATTATGATAAAGAAATCTTTAAAGATTATAATAATGATGATGCCTACTCAAACATAAATGATGCTTTAAGTTTAAAAAACATTTATGGAATAAATCATATTAATGAGATTGATTATAAAAAATGGGAGCATATTGTTTTTTTAGATGCTGCAGCAAGCTTTTCGTACCCTGATAATAATATTGTAAATACATTAAATGCAAATTATAGTGTACAGAATGAATATAAATTTTACGAAATTTTTGATGTAATTGAATATCAGGTGAAGTAGTGTAGTATTGATGTTTTTTTACTCCTAACCATAACTTGATGGCTTGTAAAGAAATACGAGTTTAAATTGGTACAAGTTACTAGCCCTTACTCAATAATCTGACTACTATTTATTTAAAACCCCTGCTCGCTCGGATTACAAATAAAACCATTTGGCTTTTCAAATTTAAATGCATAATTCTTTTCATTGGTGGTTAATAGTTTACAAGGCAATATCGAGACCTTTTACATATTGATTTATTAAATCAATATATTGTTTAATAAGCCTTATTGACATTGTTTTGTAAAAGATACTAAAGTGTATAAAATTTAGTACAGTTAAATCATAATCTAAAAAAACATTTCACCCATTATTGATTATAATACCAATATAATCATAGATCACAGCATGTAAATTTATTACTTTTTTAATACGTCTTGAATGTCTGTTAGTTTCTGAAACATCGCATCAGCAAATGGGCATAATGGTGTTATTTTAATGTTTTTTTCGCGTACCATTTCTACAATCTTATATAGTAGTTGTTTACCAACTCCTTTGCCTTTATAACTTGTCTCTACTTCTGTATGATCAATAATTATAAAATCTGCAGAAGGAATGGTATAGGTCATTTTTCCTGCTATTTCATTATTTATTTTGGCAATTGCAAAACCTTTTGTTTCATCTTCTCTTATTTTTATTTCCATTTTATGTTTATTTAATATTTAGAGAATATGATTTATTACCTTGTCATTGGTACTTCCATTAAAAGCACACGAGTATTTTCTGTCGCTTTTACATTTATAGTGTCGGTATTCCAAATACCAATTCCATCTCTTTTTGATAATTTGTTATTATTGATTTCTACTTTACCTTCAATAATAAACGCATATACGCCATTTCCTTCTTTTTTGACTTTGTATTCATCTGAGTTTCCTTTTGTAAAATTCCCTATATGAAACCAAGCATCTTGATAAATCCAAACGCCCTGAGCTTCCTTGTTGGGAGAAAGAACTTGGAAGAATTTATTGTCTTTTTCAATTTCTTTTAGTGAAATTTGGTCGTATCGCGGTGTTACGTTAATTTTATTCGGAAATATCCAAATCTGGAGAAACTTTACATCTTTATCTTTATTTTTGTTGTATTCCGAATGTGTAATACCTGTACCAGCACTCATCACCTGAACCTCACCATGCCTAATTACCGTTGTGTTTCCCATGCTGTCTTTATGTTCTAAATCGCCCTCTAATGGAATTGAAACAATTTCCATATTCTCGTGTGGGTGAGTGCCAAAACCCATTCCTGCTTGCACTATATCGTCATTCAAGACACGTAGCACACCAAAATTCATTCTTTCTGAATTGTGATAATTTGCGAAGCTAAATGTGTGGTAGGTATTTAACCAACCGTGATTTGCGTGTCCTCTTGTTTCTGCTTTGTGTATTATTGTGTCCATTTTTTTAATCTTTGATTGTTAATTTATTGTTGTAAATATAGGCATTTTTTTTTAGTAGATTTGCAGATCTGAGTGTTTTTCTAAAATTCCTGCTAAACTCAGTATAATCTACTTACTAAGAATGTATGCAATAAAGCACCAATTCCAAATCTACACAAACTCTAGTACTCTGTGGCTTAACTTCAAAAAAAATCCTATCTTTGTTTTTATAAAAACCAAGACTAAAAATATGCATTCGTTCATTAAATTTTACAAAAAAGAATACATCACTTCAATAATTGATTATAGAGAGGGTGAAGAAAAGTTTGGTCAGACCTTGCAGGTTTCGTCTGATGGAGATTTAAGCGATTTTCAGGGAAAATTTGTGATTTTAGGGATTGCCGAAGATATTGGCATCCGAGCAAATCATGGAATAGCTGGAGCTGCCTCGGCATTTAGTTCGTTCGTAAGAAGCCTTGTAAATATTCATAATTCCAAAGTTTTTAATGGAAATCAATTTCTGTTGTTGGGTAAAATACGTACTGGCGGGTTAATGGAAGAGAGTCAGAACGCCGAAATTGAAACTCTACGAGAATTAACTGAGAAACTGGACAATATGGTTTTTCCAGTTATTCAACAAATCGTTGAAGCAGGAAAAATCCCAATTATTATTGGAGGAGGACACAATAATGCTTTTCCCATTTTAAAAGGCTGTTATTTAGCATTTAACAAATCAGTAAATACAATAAACTTAGACGCACATGCTGATTTTCGTCCAGCCGAAGGAAGACATAGCGGAAATGGGTTTAGATATGCTTATAATGCCGGTTATTTGAAAAAATATGCACTATTGGGTCTGCATCAGGCATATAATAATGAGTCGATTCTTGATGAGCTAATTAAAAACTCCGACTTTTTACCTATCTTTTTTGAGGATATCTTTTTAAGAAGAAAACTAAGCTGGGAACAAGCAAAACGGCAAGCTATTGATTTTGTGAAAACGAACAAGTTTGGAGTGGAGTTGGATGTGGACAGTCTTGAGAACTTGCTCAGTAGTGCCTGGAGTTCGGTCGGAATTACATCGGATGAATCACTTAACTATCTGTATAACTGCGGAAAGGAACAGCAGGTCTGCTATTTGCACATTAGCGAAGCAGTCTATAAAAGAAGCGATGGAATGGAAAATGTGCTAATCGGAAAACTTATCAATTATATGGTGCAGGCTTTTTGCCTAGGCGTTCAGGAGCAATAAAAATGTAAATACCCCACGCTCGCTCGGATTTATTTGTAATCTGAGCGAACAGGGGCAATGCTTTTTAAATTTATTGTAATTGTATTTTAAATTTCAGGTTCATTTATAGTAAATCCAAAGTCTAATAATCGTTTTTGAATATTGATTTGTTCCACTATTCGATTTTTACTTGTTTGGCTATCACACTTATCGTAATAGGTTTTTGCCTGAGTATAATTACCAACAATCTCATAGCACATACCAATACATTCGTTTACTTCAGGGCTATCTTCTTTTTGTTGAATTTCAAGGTACATAGTGTATAATTCTTTTAATTTTCCTGCATCGGCAAGATCTTTAAGGTCTCGTTTATACTGCCTAAATTCTTTTCTTAAGTCTTTATTTTTAGGTTTAATTTTTGGAAAATCGTATTTATATGTACTTTTGACGGCACTAAATCTGTATTTAAATGCTTTTACAAAATCATCCGAAAGTGCAGCAATAAAGTTATGTGGGTCTTTTGCCGAAGCTTGCTGCATTGTTTTTTTATCTTCGTCATTTAAGACTTTGCTAAATGGGATATTAGCTACTTCGCTATTAGTCTCTGTATCTGTTATAATAACTCGTCCAGTAACATTTGCAGTGCTTCGTTCTTCAAATTCATAATAAACAAATGGTATACTGTCAGCAGATTCGGCTGCTGTTTTTTCATTATAAGACTTACTTTGGTTTGTTGTAAACATATAATCTCCCGAAATCACATAAGTGGCTTCATCTATATTTTCAGTAGTGCTATAAAGATTAGTACGCATCCATGGATTAAAGTCTGTTAATTTTTGATTAAAAGCTATACTTTCAGCGTTTAAACCTCTAAAAACTTCTTTTTGAAATGTTGAGCTTAAACTACTCTGAATTTCCTCTGTAGTACTGTCAGTAAGAGTAGAGACATAAATAGGTCCGCCTTTCTCGAGAATAATTTCGGGTAGTTGTAGTTTGTATGTTTCGATATCTTGTGCGAGGAGCAAACTTGTTGCAAATACAAATAAGGCAATTGGTAAAATATATTTAATAGTTTTCATAATAATTTTATTTAAGTTATTTAACAAGTACAAGTTTAAAATCTCTAGTATTCCAAGTCATTTGAGTTACGACAAGATTTTTATTTTCTTTGTTTGGAATTCGTAGCCATATATAAGGCCATTCTTTTACTTCAATTTCGAAATAAAACTCCATCGCACCCCAAAAATCTTTAAATGATCCTGTCTCATCTCGTTTTGTAGCTTTTTCAAATTCTTCGCTAGTTTTCATTTCTGATTTACGGCTATAATAAAAGCCTGTTTCATTGTTGATTATAGCAACATAACGTGTCGAGGAACCATCATGATTTCTTACCGTTAAATTATCGAAACGCCATGTTGTATAGGTATCTAACTTGTATGGATTAAAGGCTTCGTCGTTTACCTTAAAATCTGACATTACAGCACGTTCAGGCTTTTCAAACTTTGGATTTGCTTTTGTTACAAAAACAAATTCATGATTGCCTGCAATGTTAGTTACTCTCGGTTTTAAATTTAATTGGGCAAAACCGCTGCTTCCCAATAATATCACCGCTAAAAAGCTGATGCCTACTTTTGATAAAATACTCTTCATAATACTAATAAAATTTTGGTTCGTCTGCGAAATACAATCATTGTGCCACAGACAAATTTATGTAAAAAAATAAAAATTCATTTAAAAAACTTTGCAACTGTTCAGGCTGCAAGTTAAAATATATTTTTAAAAGTAAATAAAATATTTTGTGCGTTTTTATTATGATTATTAATGTTAAGGATTGTCAAATCGCAGATTTAAGTATATTTTTACTAATATGTAGTACGTTCGTATTATTTATTGCGTAATTTTTGCAGAAAACATAGTTTTTAAAATTTTTGTAGCAAAGTGAGTCTGTTCGCTCAGATTTATTTTTATGCAATATATCCTCATATTTACTCACACTTTTTATAATATTTTGTTGGTGTTCGTGAGCTTAAGGTTCAAGAGTTTCGCAACGAAGCAGATGCACAAAGATAATTGTACGCTTTCTAAAAATTTGGCTAATAATAAAACCATAAATGCCTTACTAAGCCTCAGATTAACAACTTATTATAAACCAACCAATAATAATGTGATGAACGACTTTAGCCCTCACTGAAAGTTATAATGCGGGATAAACGAACAAAACAAGTGGCTCTAGCCACATAAAAACAAATAAATTATTAGTTGGGTAAGAGTTTATATTCACATTGTTTTTTCTATAAAAAATCGAGTTTCTCCACTAAATTCAACAGAATTGAGAAAGCAAGTTTTTCAGCATATCAAAAAAAATGCAGAGGCAAAAGAAATTTGGATTGATTGTGTTAATGGGGTTGGCAAGATCATGCTCCTGTTCGTTAAGATTTATTTGTACCGCTTGCTCGGATCAGGGTAGGTATTTTTGAAAGTTATATGTTTATGATTATATTAACAATAGTTTACGTTTTTTTGTCAATATTTGCAAAGTTTTAATCTATATATGAAAAAAATATATAATTTTGTATTTAATAAAAAAATAGGAGAGATGCCAGAGTGGTCGAATGGGGCGGTCTCGAAAACCGTTGTTCGCATACGCGAACCCAGGGTTCGAATCCCTGTCTCTCCGCTAAATATCATTAAAAACCTTTGCTTGCAATACTTTAAAAGATTATATTTAATTCTGTTCGCTCAGATTTATTTTTATGCCATATATCCTTATATTTACTCACACTTTTTATAATATTTTGTAGGTGTTCGTGAGCTTAAGGTTCAAGAGTTTCGCAACGAAGCAGATGCACAAAAATAATTTTAAGCTTTCTCAAAATTTGGCTAATAATAAAACCATAAATGTCTTGCTAAGCCCTTGATTAACAACTTATTATAAACCAACCACTAATAATGTGATGAACGGCTTTAGCCCTCACTGAAAGTTATAATGCGGGATAAACAGACAAAATAAGTGACTTTAGCCACATAAAAACAAATAAATTATGAGTTGGGTAAGAGTTTATATTCACATTGTTTTTTTATTCAGTTTACTCTATTTTCACCTAAGTATTGTTGATAATCTTGTTAAAAAACTATTCCTTTTTTAACTTGTGATTTTATCTAAAATTATTATGTTTGACAAAATTATATTATGGATAAAAAGATTGAATTAATTTCCGCAGTTACTAATATCTCAGTTAGGCAGATAATTAATACTATTGAGCTTTTTGATGGAGGAGCGACTATACCTTTTGTTGCCCGTTATCGTAAAGAAAAAACAGGCGGACTTGATGAAGAACAGCTTGAGAATATTCGTAAACATAATGAGTATTTCACCGATATAATTTCACGAAAAGAGACAATCCTTGGTGTTATAGAGAAACAAGATTTACTTACCGACGAGCTTAAATCAGAAATTGAGTCAACTTGGGATGCTAATAAACTTGAGGATATTTATTTACCATATAAACCTAAAAAACGTACCAGAGCCTCTATTGCAAAAGAAAAAGGACTTGAACCTCTTGCAGATATCATATTCGAACAGAAAGACATTGATATTGAGAACTTAGCAGCTGCCTACTTGAATGATAAAGTGAACTCTATTGATGAAGCGCTGGCAGGAGTGAATGATATAATTGCTGAAAAAATTTCTGAAAATTTATCGGCTCGTGAGCGTGTGCGTAATCTTTTTAGTGATGAAGCTATAATTAGCTCAAAACTTGTTAAAACAAAAATTGAAGAGGCTGTTAAATATACTGATTACTTTGAGTTCTCACAGAAAGTAAACAAGTGTCCATCTCATCGATTACTTGCAATTAGACGAGCTGAAAAAGAAGGCTTTTTGAGGGTAGATATTTCGCCAAATGAGGAAAATGCGATTAAACGTTTACGCTATTTATTTGTAAAATCTAAAAATAAAAGCTCCAAAATTGTTGAGGACGCTGTAAAAGATTCTTATACACGTTTGATAAAACCCTCAATTGAGAACGAATTTGCAGCTTCGAGCAAAAATATTGCAGATATAGCGGCAATAGATGTATTTACTAATAATTTACGACAATTGTTATTAGCTCCGCCTTATGGCAAAAAGCGAATACTAGGTGTTGATCCTGGTTACCGTTCGGGTTGTAAAGTTGTTTGTATTGATGAACAAGGTGATTTGTTGCATAACGAGACAATATATCCGCACAAACCTCAAGAGGATACTGCTATGGCAATGAAAAAGATGAACTCGTTGGTTAGCAGTTTTAAAATTGATGCGGTTGCAATTGGTAATGGAACTGCAAGTCGAGAGACAGAGAGTTTTGTTAAACGGATAAAATTTGATAGAGAAATACAGGTGTTTGTAGTTAGCGAAGATGGAGCCTCTGTATATTCGGCATCTTCTGTTGCTCGCGAAGAATTTCCTCAATATGACGTTACGGTGCGTGGTGCCGTTTCTATTGCACGACGACTAATGGATCCGCTTGCCGAACTTGTGAAAATTGACCCGAAATCTATTGGAGTAGGACAATATCAGCATGATGTTGACCAAAAACTACTGAAAGAAAGTCTCGACAGAGTGGTTGAAAGTGCTGTTAATAGTGTTGGTGTTAATCTTAATACTGCTGGAAAACATTTGTTAAATTATGTTTCAGGTTTAGGACCAGTGCTTGCTAAAAATATTGTAGATTATCGCAGCGAAAATGGAGCATTTAAAAACCGAAAACAACTTATGAAAGTCCCACGGCTTGGAGCCAAAGCGTTTGAGCAATGTGCCGGTTTTTTAAGAATTGATGGTGGTGAAAATCCTCTTGATAACACAGCTGTGCATCCTGAATCATATCATATTGTGCAGAAAATGGCAAAAGATCTTGGCAAAAAAATTGACGAGTTGGTGCAAGATACAGAAATATTAAAGGAAATAAAGCTGCCTAAATACATTACCTCAGAAATTGATTTGCCTTCATTAAACGATATAATTAAAGAGCTAGAGAAACCCGGACGTGATCCACGAAAAGCTATAAAAGTTATGGAATTCGATAAAACTATTTATAAAATCGAAGACCTTAAAACTGAAATGGAGTTACCCGGTATTGTTACAAATCTTACCAATTTTGGAGCATTTGTAGATATTGGTATTAAAGAAAACGGCTTGGTGCATATCTCTCAAATTTGTGATAGATTTATTTCAAATCCGTCAGAAGAATTAAGTTTGCATCAGCATGTAAAAGTACGAGTTGTAGAGATTGATATTGATAGAAAAAGAATACAATTATCTATGAAAGGGGTTAAACAAGCATAAAAAACGAACAGAATCATTATAATATTGTTATTGCTAAAACTAAGAATTATAATATGAGTAAAAAAATAATTGATTTCGAAGACATTGTGATAAAGTTTGCGGGAGATTCTGGTGATGGAATACAACTCTCGGGTTTACAATTAACCAACACAACAGCACAATTAGGTGAAGACGTGGCGACTTTTCCAGACTATCCTGCCGAAATTAGAGCCCCTCAAGGCACTATCGGTGGGGTTTCGGGCTTTCAGCTACACTTCGGAAAAAATATCCACACTCCTGGAGATAAGTGCGATGTACTGGTAGCTCTAAATCCTGCTGCTATTATGGCAAATATTAAAATGATTAAAAGAGGAGGTATGATAATTGCCGATATTGATACTTTTACAGATAAAAATCTTGAAAAAGCTGGATTCCAACAGGATACTCTTGATATTATAAAGCAAGATTATAAACTTATCGAAGCTCCTATTAGCTCTATGACTCAAGAGATCTTGAAAAATAGTGGTTTAGAAACTAAAGTAATTATGAAAAGTAAAAACATGTTTGCTTTAGGTATAGTTTATAATTTATTCTGTTTTCCTACTAAATATTCTGAAGCTTATATCGAAGATAAGTTTAAAAACAAACCGACCTTAATAAAAGCGAATATACAAGTTTTAAATGGAGGTTTTAATTATGCAGCGGCTATTCAGGCTATGCCTTCATTTAGAATTGTTTCGCAAACAGAACTTAAAGGCAAATATCGTAATATTAGTGGTAATATTGCCACCGCATGGGGATTATTGGCAGCTGCCGAAAAAACTAACTTAGAGTTGTTCTTAGGTTCATATCCAATAACGCCAGCCTCTGATATATTAATAGAAATTGCAAATCGTAAAGACCTTGGAGCAAAATCTTTTCAGGCTGAAGATGAAATTGGCGGCATTGTTAGTGCAATAGGAGCATCTTTTGCTGGCAATCTTGCAGCAACTTCCACTTCTGGTCCAGGTTTAGCTCTTAAATCGGAAGCACTTGGGCTTGCTGTTATCACAGAGCTGCCGCTTGTTGTGGTAAATGTTCAAAGAGGCGGCCCCTCAACGGGATTACCAACAAAAACTGAACAGTCAGACCTCTTTCAGGCTTTAACAGGTCGAAATGGAGAAAGTCCTGTTCCTGTTTTGGCAGCAAGCACGCCTGCTAA
>JAQUBO010000077.1 GCA_028686735.1 Bacteroidales bacterium | reverse complement strand
CTAGCATATCAAATGCAGGAGCTGGAACTTATGCCGCAAACTTATATTGCTATTCAACAAGTGAGCCTAAGCTAAATCACTGCGATATTTATGGTTCAACGTCTAATGGAATTCGTTTACGCACATCCCATCTCCAAATCGAAAATACAAATATAAGAAATAATAATAGCCATGGTATTTCGTGCGAAAACTCCAATCCAACACTTATAAACACACATGTTAGCTATAATGGGCTTGCAGGACTTGGATTAACTTCCACAACATCAAACCCAACATATTCTTCCTCAAGTATTACCCATAATTTATATGGCATTTATTATCCCTCACCCAACTTTACAATTTATGAACCTAGCGGAAGCCCTGTTATGACCGATAATACTTATAATGGAATTGTGTTTGAAGGTGGAAACATAACTACGAGCAATAAAGTTTGGACAACAATTTCTTACAATTATATATTGCTTGGGAATATAATTATTTATGGTAATCCAATACGTCTCACAATCGAACCAGGTAATACTATCAAAGTTACCAATGGTGCTAAAATCCAAATTGCAAGAAGCAGTAATAGTTATGGCGGTGAATTATATGCCATTGGAACAGCAACTCAACCAATTACTTTCACTTCTTGGGATGGGAATCCTGGAGGTTGGAACGGAATTTATTTTCATTACAATAGTGATAGCTATGGTTCTACACCATCTGTTTTAGATTACTGTATTATTGAGAACGGCAACGATTATAATATCTTTGCAGACAGAACTAATATCACAGTACTTAACAGTACAGTCAGAAATGCAACGCAGGATGGTATTCTTTTTTTTCAATCAACGGGTACTTTAGAAAACAATATTATTAAAACCAATAATCGATATGGAATAAGAATTGATGAATCTTCACCAGAAATTAGAGGAAACCAGTTTCTTAACAATCTGAGTTACCCATTGTATATTGCAACACCAAATAGTGCCATTGTACTAGACGGCAATACTTATACTGGCAACACTCCTAATTATATTGGACATGCAGGGGGAACTCTAAGTATTGATTGCACCTTATATCCCGATGGCATTCCTTATCATATAATAGACAATATTATAATAGGTCGTTCTACTCCTAACACATTAACTATTGAAAAGGGAGTAACACTTGCTTTTAATCCCGGAACTAATATGCAAATTGCATATCATACTGGTTATTCTTCTGGCTATCGTCCTGGAAACCTAATGGCTGTTGGGACACAAGATAGCTTAATCACATTTAAAGCTTTTAATGACTTATCTGGGGGATGGAATGGTTTATATTTCACTGATTATAGTGACTATAATGGTGCATCATCAACAATGGAATATTGTGTTGTTGAACAAGGTAATAGTTATAATATATATTGCAAAAACACAAATACTCCTAATTTCGATCACTGTATAATCAGAAATTCTTTCAATTACGGAATTAATTTTAATCAGTCAGTAGGAATTACTATAGAAAATACTATTATTGAAGCCAATACTGGTTATGGAATTAAGGTTAACGAATCTTCTCCTGAAATTAGAGGATGTCAATTTCTTAACAATCTGAATTACCCATTATATATTGCAACAGCAAACAGTGCTATGATACTAGATAGCAATACTTATGTTAATAATACTACTGAATACATTGGACATGCTGGAGGTACTCTAAGCGTGGATAATACATTATATAATGATGGGATTCCTTATCATATCATAGACAATATTATAATTGGTACTGGTGCTATAAATACATTAATAATTGAAAAAGGAGTAACACTTGCTTTTAATCCTGGGACTAATATGCAGATTGCATATCATACTGGTTATTCTTCTGGCTATCGTCCTGGAAACCTAATGGCTGTTGGGACACAAGATAGCTTAATCACATTTAAAGCTTTTAATGATTCCATTGGAGGATGGAATGGCTTATATTTTAATAGTTATAGTGACTATAACGGTGCATCATCAACAATGGAATATTGCGTTATTGAACAAGGGGCAAATTACAATATCTATTTTCAAAACACTAATCAGCCTTCATTAGAAAATTGTATCATTCAAAAATCCGGCAATATTGGATTATCATTTTTCACCTCGCCTCTTCAAACAATTAAAAACAATACAATAATAGATAACATTGGTTATGGATTGTCGATTCGAGGAACTAGTGTTCCAGTAATTGGAAATGACACAATTACTACCAATAATATATATAACAATGGTGGCTATGATGCTTATAATGAAACCACTTTAGACGTTAACGCAAGATTTAATTACTGGGGAACGTCAGATTCTGCAATTATTGCTTCGCATATTTATGATAAATATGACAATTCTTCTTATGGCATTATCCATTTTGTTGATTTTGCCGAACTTCCATATCTCTACACACCAAATACAATTATGGAAGGATCTGTAAATTATGCAAATACACTCTTGTCTCCAATGAAAGATGCGTTGATGGAAATAGAATTAATCGATGAAACTCCCGTAACATCAACAAATACTGATATAAATGGACTTTACATATTTACTAGCATTCCTTCTGACATTTACCAAATGTCTATTACTCCATTTGATGGATGGGGAGGAGTAAATGCTACAGATGCTTTGATTATTTTAAATCACTTCTCTCAAATAGACACTTTGACAGGTATGTGCAAATCTGCAGCTGATGTAAACCAAAGCAACACCATTAATGGAACTGATGCCATGCTTGTTATGCAACGCTATGCTGCATTAATTTCCAATTTTCCTTCTGGAGATTACCTGTTTCATACTGACAGCGTTTCAATTGACCAAGACCATGTAACAAATAATATATTTATGCTGTGCTATGGAGATGTAAATGCTTCGTATGAACCAACTGGAGCTAAAAACAATCAGGTAAATCTCATTTACGAAGATATGATTACCGTTTCTCCATTTACAGAATTTATTTTGCCAGTAATACTTAAAACCGAAGCACAAATTGGAGCTGTTTCTCTTGCAATACACTATCCTGAAACTTATCTTGATATTCTTGATGTAAATATGGCTAACGAAAACACAAACATCATTTGGTCTGCACAAAATGGATTGCTGAAAATAGCATGGTGTAACTTAAATGCAATGAATCTTGAAGATAATGAAGTATTATTAACTATTACCTGTAAAACCAAGGGTCTTGTTGGTATGACAAATGGTATTCTTTTAGGACTTTCTAATGAATGTGAACTTGCTGACGAAAATGCACAAGTAATTAATAACGTCATTCTGTCAGTTCCAGAAATACACTCTGCCGTTTCACTTGCTGAGTCAGAGCAGAAGATAGATTTTAATTTTTCTGTATATCCTAATCCAATGAGCGATTTTACTAAAATTGAATTTTCAATCGAAAGACAAAGTTTTGTAAAAATTGAAATATATAATATCCTTGGAGCTTTGGTTAAATCAGTTACAAACTCTGCATTTCCAGCAGGAGAGCATACTATTGATTTATATCTTCCTGAAATTAACAAAGGTATCTATATGCTAAAAATGACGTATGGGAATAGTAATTATTCGTACAATAAAACAATTCGACTTGTCATTTCTGAATAAAAAACACTTGAGTTTATGAAAAAAATATTTTATATAATTCAATTTGTGCTATTCCTCTTGTTCACATTTACTGGTCAAGCACAAACAATAAATACAAAAGCAGGAACCGTTGCATCCTGTTCTAATAATATTGTTGTGCCTATTACAGTAACAAATTGTAATAATGTTGGGGCAATTTCTCTTGTATTAAATTATAATAATACTCAAGTTTCTTATGTGGGTTACCAAAATACACACGCCGAATTATCATCAGGATTTCTCATTGTTAATGCAACTAGCACACAAGTCATCATTAGTTGGGCAAATACAAGTGCTATAAATATTGGAAATGACACACTAATAGAGTTAATTTTTAATGCTGAAATTGGGACTTCAAATCTTACTTGGAATACACAAACGCTTGGAAGTTGCGAATATAGTGATCCATTAGGAAATATTCTTGATGCATCATTTACCGGAGGAAGCCTTACTCTTCATAATCTTCCTTCAATTACATCTAATCCTGTAAATAGAAAAGTGATTAACGGACAGGGAACAAGTTTCTCAATAACTGCAAGTGGAACAGGACTTACATACCGATGGCAACTGAGTACCGATGACGGAGTAACTTACAATAATCTTACAAATTCAGCTCCATATTCTGGAACAACAACTGCTACGCTTAACATCAGTTCTACTACATTGCTAATGAATGGCAATAAGTATCGTTGCCGTGTAACCGGAACATGTAATCCTGAACAAGTATCAAATGAAGCTATTCTTACGGTAATGAATCCAGTTACAACAAGTTTGCCTTCTTTTACTGTTTGTCCTGGCACAATAAAAGTTCCAGTTGTTACTAATAATTTTACAGATGTTGGAGCTTTTTCATTGACATTTTCATACAACGCTACAAATCTCACATATAATTCTTATGAAAATCTGAATGCCGAGCTTAGCACAGGAAATTTTGTAATTAGCGACATAGGAGGAAAAATATACATGACATGGGCATCAACAGCTCCTGCAACATTTACAAACGACACTCTTATTATTCTTGAGTTTACTAACAGTGCTGGCACATCGGCATTAACATGGGATACACAAACATCTGGAAATTGCGAATACAGTGATGAGTTTGGAGAAATTTTACCGGTTATCTTTCAAAGCGGAAGTATTGCAACATACTCTATACCTTCAGTAACATCACAGCCTGTTGACAGAACTGTTGCCTTGGGACAAAATACGACATTTGCAATTTTAGCGTCTGGTTCTGGATTAAATTACAGATGGCAAATAAGTATCGATAATGGGATAACATTTAATGATTTAAACAACGGTGGTAATTATTCTAATGTTACTAATAAAACACTTGCTGTTTCAAATATTCCTTTAAGTTTTGATGGAAACATATATCGCTGCAGAGTCAGCGGAACTTGTTCTCCAGAGGCTTATTCTGATGCAGGATTGCTTACTGTACTAACAAATGTAACAACAAACGGGCAAACATATACTACCTGTCCTGGAAGTGCCAACTTTGAAATATCTGTCAGAGAATTCAACGATATTGGTTCATTCTCAATGTGTTTAAATTATAATTCGTCAGTATTATCATACACAGGATATCAAAACCTACATCCTAATTTATCTTCTGGAATGATGTCAATTAATGACACAGAAGGAAAAGTATATCTAACATGGTCAAATACGTCATCTGCAACAATACCCTACGATGCTGTATTGATAGAATTGCAATTTACCAGTTCTCCTGGGACAAGTTCAATGACATGGGACACACAAACTCTTGGTAATTGCGAATACAGTAACATTAATGGACACATTGTATATTCCACTTGGAATAACAGCACTCTTACTTTTAGACAGCCACCTATTATTACATCACAGCCTGTTGACAAAACAATTCACGGCAGCGGAAACACCTCTTTTTCTATCTCTGCATTTGGAACAAACATTACTTATCAATGGATGGAAAGTACAGATGGTGGATTTAACTGGACAGACCTAGCTAACGGAGCTCCCTATTCAGGTGTTACAAACTCAACATTGAGTATTAATCCTGCTGATGAAACCATGAATGGAAATCTATATAAATGTCGAGTTAGTGGTCTATGCGAACCTGTTGCGGTTTCTGATTCTGCTTTATTGACAGTTACAACTATTGCAATTTACACATCTGTTCAAAATACAAATTTTTCTTGTGACGGAGAAGTTAAAGTTCCCATTCTTGTAGATAATTGTAATAATGTAGGCAGCATCTCTCTAGCTCTTAACTATGATTCTACAAAACTCACTTTTTTAGGTTATCAAGATTTACACACAGATCTTTCGTCAGGACTGCTTATTGTAAATTCCAGTGGCACAAAAGTGTATTTTAGTTGGGCTTCAACAAATCCCGCAAACATTGGCAATGACACAGTATTAATATTATTATTTGAGGGAAATTCTGGTATCTCTACAAATCTAACATGGGACACACAAACATCCGGCAACTGTGAATACAGCGACCCTTTAGGAAATATTCTTACTTCGTTATACACAAATGGATCTGTAAATATTACAAATGTTTATCCTACATATTATGAATTAGATACCGCTACTATTTGTGAGGGAGAAACCTTTGTTTTTGGAACTCAGACTCTCACTACAGCAGGAGATTACACAGAATTATTTCAATCCCAACATGGATGCGATTCAACTGTAACACTAACACTTTTTGTTAATCTACTACCTACTGTTAACTGTCCGACAGACACTTCTGTTTGTTTAAATTCTGCACTAATTACACTTTCAGGTGCAAGCCCAATTGGTGGCGTTTATAGTGGAACTGGCGTTAATTCTGATATTTTTGACCCAATACTGTCTGGAATTGGAATTCATGATATCGCATATACCTATATGGATGCTAACAGTTGTGAAAACTCCTGTTTATTCCAAATCAGTGTTTTTCCAAGTTATGAATTTATTACTAATACTGAAATTTGTGATGGAGATTTATTCAATTGGCAAGGAAATGATTATTCTGTGGCTGGAACATATTACGATAGTTTGATAACGACAGTAGGTTGCGATAGCGTGTATGTTCTAAATCTGACTGTAAACCCTACATATGAATTTATTACTGATACTACAATTTGCGATGGAGATATTCTTACTTGGCAAGGAAATGATTATTCAATAGCTGGAACGTATTATGATAGTTTGACTACTACAGTTGGTTGCGATAGCGTGTATGTTCTAAATCTAACCGTAAACCCAAGTTATGAATTTATTACTGATACTGAAATTTGTGATGGAGATTTATTCAATTGGCAAGGAAATGATTATTCAATAGCTGGAACATATTATGATAGTTTGATAACGACAGTAGGTTGCGATAGCGTGTATGTTCTTAATCTTACAATAAACTCAAGTTATGAATTTATTACTAATACTGAAATTTGTGATGGAGATTTATTCAATTGGCAAGGAAATGATTATTCTGTGGCTGGAACGTATTATGATAGTTTGACTACTACAGTAGGTTGCGATAGCGTGTATGTTCTAAATCTAACCGTAAACCCAAGTTATGAATTTATTACTGATACTGAAATTTGTGATGGAGATTTATTCAATTGGCAAGGAAATGATTATTCTGTGGCTGGAACATATTACGATAGTTTGATAACGACAGTAGGTTGTGATAGCGTGTATGTTCTAAATCTGACTGTAAACCCAAGTTATGAATTTATTACCGATACCGAAATTTGTGATGGAGATTTATTCAATTGGCAAGGAAATGATTATTCCGTAACTGGAACGTATTATGATAGTTTGACTACTACAGTAGGTTGCGATAGCGTGTATGTTCTTAATCTAACAATCAATGAACTTCCCGTTGTGTCAATTAGTGGATTAGATAATTTTTATTGTATATATGCTGATCCTGTTTCAATGATTGGAACACCTTCGGGCGGAATATTCAGCGGACAAGGAGTGAACGAAAATATTTTTGATCCGTCTGCTGCTGGCTTAGGTTTATGGCCAATTGTTTATGAATATACAGATGCAAATACTTGTACAAATACAGATACAGTTTTTGTTGATATAGATGATTGCGTTAATATTGAAGAAAGTACTCATAACAATATTGAAATTTATCCTAACCCAACAACAGGTATTTTCAACATTTCTTTTTCTCAAAAAGGGAAATACATTATTGAGATTTACAATATTACTGGACAACAGATATATCAACAATTATTTACTGATATAGATAATGCACAAATTGATCTATCTGCCTCTAATTATGGTGTTTATTCCATCAGAATTTTCAATGATAAATTTACAATCAGCAAGAAAATCATATTAAGCAAGTGATTATATCGGAACTTACTTGAAAGAAACGACGTTTGAAAAGGCTTATAACAGATACTTTTCAGGTCTCTCTTGTTTTTATGTAATGTAATTTCACTGTTATTTTCTATACTGTTTTCAATTTTTAATTACCCCGACCTTTAAGTTGGGGTAAATTAATTATAAATTATTGTTGGCTTTAGCCATGAACTCTAAACCTAAAAAGTTTATTACTATCAGGGCTAAAGCCCTTTTTTCGTTTATGTTCTTGACCCCGACCTAAAGGACGGGGTTAATGTCTATTCTTTTTTCACCAATTAGCAAATAATGAAAGCTAAATACTTTTTCTTATCTATATACTTTTTTTATCTTTTACTCTGTTTTTAAAAATATAATTTCACTTTTATTTTTCTTTCTATTTATTATTAATCCTAAACTTTAAGTTAGGATAATTTTAATAGTTTTTATTATTAGTAGGGCTAAAGCCCTTTTTCGTTTATGTTCTTGACCCCGACCTAAAGGACGAGGTTAATACTTGTTTCTCCAATTAAAAGTTCGAGGTTAATGTCTATTTTTTTTTCGACAACTGTAAGATAAGGTTAATCTCTAATGTCTGTCAATAAAGTTAAGGGTCTAAGCTATAATGTTCGAGGTCAAAGCTTACGAAGTGCTAAAAATCAGGAGTTTACTCCACCACCTGACGGACTTTTGATTACCAGTGCAAGCGTAACGTGATACATTGATCCTTTGGCCAGCGGAAAAATGCAAAAATTGGTAATTATAAACGAATACTAAATAATTAAAAGCACTATCAGCAGCCGACTATCAAATGCTCAATCAAAACTTTTGTTCCAATTGCAATCAGGAATAAGCCGCCAATTATTTCTATCGGCAATATCTTTAGCTTTTGCTTGATAAACGTGCCGCTATGCAAACCAATATATGAAAAAACAAAAGTAACTATCATAATAATAACACCTGACATCCAAATATTTAATCCAACAAAAGGTAAACTAACACCAACAACTACCGCATCAATGCTTGTAGCCACACCCAAACCAGCAACAACAAAAAAATTATTCATATTTAGCTTTACTTCTTGGGCATAATTTTTATGTTTAATTCCGTCATACAACATTTTACTTCCGATTATCAACAACAAGGCAAAAGCTATCCAATGATCAAAAGCCAGAAAATGCTTTGTAAGCTTAGTACCAGCAGCCCAACCTGCGATTGTAAAAATCGCCTGAATAAACCCTAAAATTAAAGCAAATCTGACAAAAACAAAATTATTTGGCTTTGCACAGGATGGTACTGTTGCAATAGAAACAGCAAAACTATCCATTGAAAGACCAGTGGCAATAAGTAGAATTATCAAAAAATCTCCCATTCTAAACATTATAAAATCAATACAAAAGTGAGAATAATTTCCTTCAGAATAAAATTTAATCAAAACATTTAATAAAAAAATGCGATTTCACATACTATTAACATATAATTTCTAATCATTTTTATCTGCCTTAAACCTACACAGGTATTTAAAAACACCACTAACAAACAAAGAGCACAAAAAACAGCATATAAATTACTTACTATATTTTTATGATTACAAATAAAATATTGTAAATTTGTTTTTAATTAAGTAAACAAGTTATTTGCAAAAACAAAGCAAAAATGAACATGAAAATATAAAACATATAGATTTTTGAGATAACATCTATTTTATATAACAGAAAGTGTTTTTGCAAGACACTAGGAGGTTACTGAAAATGAAACAAAAAAAATACAAACAAAATAAAAGCATATTTATGAAAAGTCAAAGATTCATTTTATCCTGTCTGGCATTAATTTTAATTCAGACATCAGTCTCTGCTCAATTACTGTATAATAATGGAGTAAGTATAAGTGTAAATGGAGGAGTCTCATTATATGTTGGAGGGTCTGTTCAAAATCAAACTGGTCAAATTGACGTTAACTACACCTCTTCTGCAAGTGAAATAATAATCCAAGGCGATTTTACCAATAATGCGACTGCTGGTGGTAATGGATATTATCGAGTTATGGAAAACTGGATAAACAACGACATTTTTAATGCTGGCACAGGTACAGTTTTTCTTGAAGGAGATGTTCAACAACTAAGTGGAAGTGCCTCAACTTACTTTTACAATCTCACATTAGGAGGAACAGGTGCAAAAACACAAACTATCAACCAATATTGCACTGGAATTTTAAGTTTGAATGATATTGAGCTTAAAACTGAGGCTTTTGGTTTTTTCGTGCAAAACACAGATGTTAATGCAATAAGTTTCGGAACAGGGTTTGTGTCAAGTTTGAATGGTGGTTTTTTGTCAAGACAAACTAATATTTCTAGTACCTATTTATTCCCAGTTGGCTCAAAAGTAGTTACAGAACGTTATCGTCCTGTCGAAATTACTCCTGCAACAGCAACAGCCAATACTTATACTGTTCGTATGGCAAATGTTGATGCCACTAGTGAAGGTTTCGACAGAAATTCACTTGCATCAGAAGTTTGTGAAATAAATCCATTATTTTATCATCAAATTAATCGCACAAATGGTACTGCTGCAATTAACCTAGATATTTATTACGATAATGCTACCGACGGTATTTGGGAAGGACTTGCAAACTGGAATACTAGCCCAAATCTATGGGATATCATTACTGGTAGTAACACAACCGCAAATGTTCCATTATATAAAGCTAGTATTACAAATTGGAATGATTTTTCTCAATTACCCTATGCATTATATTCTCCTTCGCCAAATGCAAGTATTTCAACTACTGCTTCTATTTGCGAAGGAGATAATATATTACTTCAAGAAACAGGAGGCGAAGCCGTTTCATGGAATTGGGAAGGTCCAAACTCTTGGACTTCAACAAATCAAAACCCTACAATAAACGGAGTTACTACTGCAGCAACAGGACAATATACTGTAACTGTAACTAATACCTATGGCTGTACAGCTAGTGCCACTACAACAATACAAGTTGACGCTACAGTTGACGCTACTATTACTCCTGTTGGACCATTTTGCGAAACTGATGCAACAGTAAGTTTATCTGCGGTTAGTTCAGGTGGTACTTGGTCTGGAAATGGCGTTACAGGAAATAGTTTTAATCCAACAACAGCAGGTCCAGGCAATCATACTATAACTTATAATGTTACAAATGGAGCTTGCTCAGATACCAATACAGAAACAATTCATGTTGATGCAGCAGTTGATGCTACAATTACTTCAGTTGGTCCTTTCTGCCAAACCCATGCAGCAATTACGCTTGTAGCATCAAGTTCAGGCGGTACTTGGTCTGGAAATGGCGTTACAGGAAATAGTTTTAATCCAACAACAGCAGGTCCAGGCAATCATACTATAACTTATAATGTTACAAATGGAGCTTGCTCAGATTCTGACAATATTATTGTTGAAGTAAATGCTAATCCTACTGTACCTGTTACCAGTATAGATTGTGCGGGTGGCGAAAACCAAGGAATTATCACAGTAACATCTCCAACAGGAGGAGATTACGAATACAATATTGGAAGCGGATATCAAACCTCTCCTACATTTGGTCCGCTAACTAATGGAAATTATACAATTACTGTTCAAGATATAATAACAGGTTGCACAAATGTCAGTTCAAGTATTAATCTTGATTGCGGTTGTCCAAATCCAACATCACTAACTCTCGGTAGTGTAACAGGCGGTGATGGTACTTGTGGCACAGCCCCGATAAGCCTCTCTGGCAATACTTTTGGAGGAAGTGCAACAGAGGTTACTTTATCGCATAATGGTAATGGAACACTTGACCAAACAAGCATAAACACAAGTCCATTTAGCTTTACTTATACTCCTCATAGTACTGATATGGGTAATGATGTTACTATTACAATAACCACCAACAACCCTGAAGGATTGCCATGTAATCCGTCAATCATTACCTATACAATTACAGTTTATAATTTACCAACAGCTATTGCAGGAAATAGTACTCCTGTTTGTAATGGCGGCTCATTAACTTTAACAGAAACTGGCGAAAATGCTGCTAATTGGACTTGGAATGGACCTGACAGTTTTTCATCTACAGATCAAAACCCAGTACTAAACTCAGTCTCATCAGTAATGAATGGAACATACAATGTTACTGTCCAAGACATTAATGGATGTACTGCATCTGATAATACAACAATAACAGTTAATGATTTACCAACAGTCATTATAGGTAGCAACTCTCCAATATGCGAAGGATTTGATATAAATCTTACAGAAACTGGAGGAGACGCAACAATATATACATGGACAGGTCCTGGATCATTTACTTCTAATAATCAAAACCCAATAATTGTTAATGCTACACCAACAAATGGAGGTACTTACAATCTTATAGTTATTGATGCAAACGGATGCACAGCCTCTGACAACATTGTTGTTGAAGTAAATGCTAATCCTACTGCACCTGTTACCAGTATAGATTGTGCGGGTGGCGAAAACCAAGGAATTATCACAGTAACATCTCCAACAGGAGTGAATTACCAATACGATATTGGCAGTGGATATCAAGCCTCAACAATATTTGGCCCTCTAACTAACGGGAATTATACAATTACTGTTCAAGATATAACAAGTGCTTGTACAAATACAAGTTCAGCTATTAATCTTGATTGTGGTTGCGACAATCCTCCTACATTAACTATTGCAAGTGCTACAGGAATTATTTGTGGAACAGACCCTGCAACTCTCGCAGGCAATACTTTTGGCGGAAGTGCAACAGAAGTTACTTTATCTCATAATGGTAGTGGAACGCTTAACCAAACAAGCATAAACACAAGCCCATTCAGCTTTACTTATACTCCTGATATTGCTGATATGGGTACTGATATTACAATTACCATTACAACTAACAATCCTGATGGAGCTCCATGCAATCCGGTTTCTGACACATATTCTATTACAATAAACGAAATTCCACCAATCCCAACTGCTACTACCGATTGCTCTGGAGGCAACGACAACGCCAGTCTTACTATTACAAGCCCATTAGGAGCAAACTTCGAATATTCTATCGGTGGATCTTTTCAAGCCGAAACTACTTTTGGTTCACTAACAAACGGAGATTATACAATTACTGTTAATGATATTAGCACTGGTTGTACAAGCGAAAGTGGTATTATTACAATAGATTGCGGTTGTACAAATCCACCAAGTTTAAACTTAGCAGCATCAAGCGGAGTTTCTTGTGGTACTGATATTTTTACTGTAAATGATAATACTTTTGGAGGAAGTGCAACACAAGTTAGTTTATCGCATAATGGTAATGGTACACTTGATCAAACAACTATTAGCTCTAGTCCATTTAACTTTACATATACTCCTAATCCTAGTGATATTGGTACAGATATAATCATCACAATTACTACCAATAATCCAGATGCATCATGTAGCCCAGCTTCTGACACATACACTATAACAGTATTACCATTGCCTACTGTTTCGGCAGGAAGCAATACACCAGTTTGTGAAGGTAGTACTCTAAATTTAACTGAAACTGGTGGCGATGCTACAAATTGGGATTGGACAGGACCTGACAGTTTTACTTCATCAGAGCAAAACCCAACAATAATAAATACTACTACATCAGCAATTGGTCAATATTCTGTAACTATTACTGACGTTAATGGGTGTATAGCATCTGATAATATTGATGTTCTAATCATTGCCTCTCCAGACCCAACTATTATTGATCCTGGAGTAGTTTGCTCGGGCAGTTCAATAATTGAAATAACAGCAACTAACTCAGGAGGTGTTTGGAGCGGAACAAGTATTGATGCAAATAGTGGTGAATTTGATCCTATAGATGCAGGAATTGGTAATCATGAAATTATTTATACAATTGCTGGTCCTTGTGGAGATGCAGATACTTTAATAATCTCTGTTATAGAAACTGCTGACGCAAGTATTGACCCTGTTGACACTTTATTTGTTACCGACCCACCAATCATTTTAACGGCTGCAAATACAGGAGGCACATGGGAAGGAACAGGAGTTGAGGCACTAAGCGGAGAATTTAATCCAACAATAGCCGGTATTGGAGATCATGAAATTATTTATAAAATTGATGCTCCTTGCGGCGATGCTGATACAATAACAATTATAGTAATACCAGAAATAATTCCTGACTTAATAATACCAGATGTCCTCACACCTAATGGAGATGGATATAACGACACGTGGAGAATCCAAGGAATTAGAGCTTTCGAAACTGTAGAAATAGTAATATTTAATCGTTGGGGAGACGAGGTATTTCAATTCTCAGGAACTGGCAATGCTTATCACGAAATTCAAAATCAATTCAATGGTATAAGAAACAGTAAAGAATTACCATTTGGAACTTATGTTTATTTACTTGAGCTAAATAATGACAAAATGTATAAAGGAACTCTTACAATCATACGTTAAAAAAATACAATTATGAATTACGGAGTAATCACGAATTTAATTAAAATCAATAGATATGAGTAAAAAAATATTTTTAATAATTATCGCATTTAGTTTTCTTGCAATTGCAGGTTTTTCGCAACAAATACCGCTATACAGCCAATATATGTTCAATAAGCTTCTTTTAAACCCCGGAGTAACTGGTAACACCGATGCAATAGAGCTAAGAATAACAGCCCGACAACAATGGATGGGCATTGAGAACACTCCATCAACTCAAATTATTAGCGGACATCTTCGTTTAAACAACGGAACTATGGGCGTTGGAGGTGTTATTTATGCTGATAGGTTTGGTCCAGAGACAAAAATTGGCTTACAAGGAAACTATTCCTACATTTTACCTGTTTTTAATGAAGAGGGAAGACTTGCATTTGGACTTTCTTTTCAAGTGTTTCAATATCAAATGGACTATGCAAATTTTACATCACTAGACATTGATGACCCAGTATTAAATTATAACAAAGAAAATTCGTGGCGTCCTGAAAGTGATTTTGGAGTATATTTATATGGTGAAAATTATTTTGCAGGAATTTCGGCAAACCAATTAATAGCTTTACCAGTAAAAATTGGTGGAGAAGAAGCAGAATTAAATACACTCATCAGACATTATAATTTAATGGGTGGATATAATTTTTCTGTTGGCAGAGACTTTAATTTAGAGCCATCAACTCTTTTAAAGACTTCCTTTAAAGCTCCTTTTCAGGCTGATATTAATATAAAAGGTATTTATCAAAAGGATTATTGGTTGGGGTTTTCATACAGAACATCTGGAGACATTATCACAATGCTAGGTCTTACATATAAAGATTTTGTTTTTGGACTTGCTTACGATCTCGCTACATCAAAACTTATACATTATCAAAACGGAACTTTTGAAATTATGTTAGGGTACAATATTCCAATAACTGGCAGATCGGGAATTAGTCGTTTTTAAAATAATAAAAAGTAAAAAAACTATATTTATAAAAGCAAACATATTATGAAAAATCAATCATTAAAATTATCAAAAGTGCTTAACACAAGCTTATGTATTTTTTGTTTCACATTTTTTCTGCTTATTAGTAACCAAATAAGAAGTCAAAATGTAGGAGTAAACACAACAACTCCAGATGCCTCAGCAATGTTAGATGTGGTATCTACAAAAGCTGGAATACTTGTGCCACGATTGACTATGACACAACGAGATGCAATTAGTTTGCCAGCAACAAGTTTATTAATTTATCAATCAGACAACACGCCTGGCTTTTATTACAACTCAGGAACACCAGCTTTACCAGTTTGGGAAATGATTGGTGGTGGCGGAGCAGCTGGAGAATGGACTGATGCAGGTAATTATCTTCACCCTAACGAAAACACATCAGCTCAAGTCTGGGAAGACAATAATCTCTTAGGCTTTTCTTATTCAGGATTAGCAAGAATTGCGGGTTATTTTGAAAGTACGGAGACAGATGTTGACAATATCGGAGTTTTTGGTGGGTGCGAAAATACAGACTATTTCGGCTTTGGTGGAATCTTCCGAGGTGGCTTTACTGGAGTAGAAGGTATAGTAGAGCCAACAGGAGCTGAAACTTATTTTGGTGTTTTAGGAAATGTTGATGCTGGTACTACAGGTAATACAGGTAGTAACTATGGCGTTTATGGAACTGCCGCAAACGGTGCAAATAACTATGGAGTAACTGGTGAGGTTAATGACGATGAAGGTTTTGGTGTTAGAGCATTTAATGAAAACATTAGTGGTACAGGTTTAATTGCAATCGGAAATAACGAAACTGGATCATACCTCACAGGTGGCTCTGGGGTAGCCGCTATAGGTACCAATATTGGTATTTATGGTACTGCAACTGCTGCTGCGTCAAGTGGGATATAGGGACGACTAAATATTGCTGATGGCTTTGCAATTGAGGGAAAAAATGAAAACACCAGCGGG
>JAQUBO010000276.1 GCA_028686735.1 Bacteroidales bacterium | reverse complement strand
TACCTGAAGTTTATACGATGATGATATAAATTCACCACAATCCCAAAAGCTAACGGTAGGTTCAAGTGTAAGCAGATATACAACTGCTGCAATTAAAAAAGCTAACCAACCAAAGCCAATATCGAGTCGCTTAAATAGTTTTTGTGTCATAGTTCTTGTTTTTAACGCAATTAAAAGTATTAAAGCGTAAAAATAACATTTTTATTATTATTGCAGAAAGAAAAATGAAAGTTTTGCAAATACTTTAATTTATATTAAACTGTTTTTACCAAAAGTGAGTGAAAAATAAAAAAGAGAGCTTTTTAGCTCTCTTTTTAGTCTCTGCAATATAATTGTTTATTCTTTTATAAATTGATTTACGAAATTATCGTTTGCTGTTTTAATTCGGATAAAATAAACGCCAGCTGAAAGTTCGCTAATATCAATCCCAGCTCCATTGTCGATAGAAATCTCGGATTTAATTAATTGACCACTAAGATTTATTATCTGATACGAAAAATTATTAACATTTTCTAAATTAATAAATAATTGTGAGTTGGCTGGATTTGGATAGATACCAGAATTTATATTGGTTTCGCATACCGAAGTCGAAATATCAATAGTTGTTGAGTATGTATCTGTGCTACAGCTGTTAGATGCTGTAAGAGTAACTGTGTATGAACCTCCACTTGTGTAATTGAAAACTGGATTTTCGTCAGTTGAAGTACTTGGCGTCAATTGGTTGTCTCCAAAATTCCATGAATAAGAAGTGGCATTTTCTGACTCGTTTGTAAAATAAACAAAATCCCCCTCAACACTGTAGGTAAACGATGCACTAGGAGTGGTTGTACAATCAGAAATTTTGAATAAATCGATTGCAACACCTTCGGTATCTTCCATTGCGAACATTCCATTATTAAAAACAAATCTAAATTTAACACTTGTTTGATTTATAAGATAAGGAATGTTTGTTGAAGCAGTTTGCCAACCTGCACTTGAGCCATTCCATGTTCCGCCAACTGGAATGAGACCACCACCATACCAATTTTGTGATACTTCACCAGATTTTACTGTATCCCAAACAACTCCATTATCTAAACTATATTCTAAGCTAAAATTAGACATCATCATATTAGTTTCATATTGTATCATAACTTCAATTACCGGATGCACAAAATCTGTAAAATCAAAGCAAGGAGATTCTAAATAAGACATTTCGTTTGAGTTGTTAAATCCAGTTGGGTTTGTTACCCAAGCATAGTCACCGTCTCCAGCAGAGTTAATTAGCGTGTTGTCAGGTATTGCTAACTCCATTGTGGAATTAGTCCCATAAGTATGCCAGCCGCCATCGCCACTCTCGAATGACTCTTCATAGTCAAGTGCACTAATTGTTGCTTGCGATGAAATTGTTTGTTGATATTCATCATTTGTGTTGTCTTCATCACCTGGTTGAACAGTTTTAGCAACAATATCATAGCTTCCTATAGTTGATAAATCGCACGTGGCTGTAAAATCGTAATTATATGTGCCATCAGGTTGTATGGTTGTTGAAACAGTTTCAGGTGATGACAACCAAGTAATTCCACCGTCTATTGAATAATCAACAACAATATCGCTTATTGCTACAGCACCAAAGTTTGTTATTTCAACGCTTACTGTTTCAGTATCAGTTAAACCACAACCATTAATTGGCGTTACAATATCCGTAACTCCAACATCAACTAGAGCAGCCTCTTTAACAGTAAAATCGTCAATTCCAATTCCATTTGCTGCCAACATTCCGCTTGTGTAGTTTATTCTAAATTTTACGTCAGATGCATTAGCCAAACTGGGAACTTCTACCGAAATTAACTCCCACTCTGTTGTTGCTGCAAAAGTATAAACATCTACAGTCCAAGTTGCTCCCCCATCAATTGATGCTTTAATATTACCAGAGTTTCCGTAAAGAGAAAAATTCACCCACGCATATAATTGAATAATTGGGTAATCTAAGCTTGTTAAATCATAGCATGGACTTTCAATGTATGAAACCTCGCTTGTGTTTGTATTTCCTGTTAACTTTGTAACCCAAATATTATCACCTGAATATGCAGAATTTATTACAAGCTCTGGTAATATCGGATCTGGACTACCATATTCCCATGATGAGTTTGTACCTCCAGCACTCCAATAACCATTGTTTGACTCAAAATCTTCAGTCATAGGAAATGTGTTATAAACAGGCATATTTACAATTGTAATGCTTGAACTATCATTTGAAGTATTTTCGTCACCTGTGATATTTGTATAGGCAACAATATTATATTCTCCAATAGTTGATAAATCGGCAGGTGTTAGAAACTCAAAGAATGCTGTATCTCCTGGTTCAATTGTTCCAGAAAAGGTTGCAGTAATAGCAGCAGCCCCATTAATTGAATATGACACATCAAATCCTGTTTGAGACGACAATCCAAAGTTTTTGATATCACAGCCTATGGTTTCATTACTACTAAGTCCACAAGCAGATGCTAGACCTTCAATTGATATTACACCTAGATCAGTATCGAGATTTTTTGTTATACTAATATCAAAATTAACATTTGTTGTAGGAGCAACAAAAACAACACTTGAAGAGCTTATAATTATATAATATGTTGTGCCTGCTGTAAGATCAATATCGCTTAGTGTAGGATTTGATGATTCTGTAGTTATGGATGCTAAACATGTCCCTACATCGGGGCAACCTTCGGTTATAAACAAACCTATTTTTGCAGCTAAGCTCGCACCAGTAGGAGTTAATGCTGTATTAGACAATTCAACATTTACTTGCATGTCCTCACCAGGAGTAAATGAAAATACATACTCCTCGTTATTCATTGCTGAAGATTCGCAAGCATCTACATCGGAGTAGTTATTTCCCATTCCTGTTGTAGTAAGACCAGTTTCCACATAAGGCAATGCAGTAACTTCTATAGCACTTGAACAATCTTGTTGTGCTGATAGTTTTAATCCAAAAGCCAATAACAAAAATGCAATAGGCATAAAATAAAAAATCTGTTTCATAATAATATTTTTTACAAGTTATTAAATAATTAGTAAATATTTTTACCAAAGTTAAAACTATTAATTAAAAAAACCACCATAACGGTGGTTTTTTTACTATATCTACTTTTTATTTAAAAACAAAAAAATTATTTTGCTACTCTATCAAGCCATTTTACCATAGCAAACATTGCAATCATTGATACAGAACATACGACTACGAATACTGTCCAAGTAACAGATATTGAAATACTTTCGTACATCATTGCTCCCATAAAAAGGGAGAAGTTTCCAACTGCTGTTGCACCAAGCCAAGCACCTTGCATTAGACCTTGTAAGTGAGCTGGAGCTACTTTAGACACAAATGAGAGTCCTAAAGGCGAGATAAACAACTCTGCAACGGTTAGTATAAAATACGTTGCAAAAAGCAACAATGGGGTAACACGTTCGGCATCGGGCAATCCACCCATTGCAGTAACTTCTGATAATTTAGGTAATCCCAATGATCCTAGTGCCATAATTATAAAAGCAAATGCGGCAATTCCCATACCAATACCAATTTTCTTAGGAGTAGAAGGCTCTTTACCTTTTCGCTTTAATCTGGCAAAAAACCACATAATAACAGGAGTTAAAAACACTACTATAAATGGATTTATTGATTGAAATATCTCAGCGGAGAGTTGAATATTACCTATTTTAAGCAAGGTATAGTCTTTTGCAAACATTGTAAGAGTTAATCCATTTTGATGGAATGAAAACCAAAAGAAAATTACAACTCCAAAAACTGCAAATAAAGCAAGAATTCTTTGTTTAACTTCTTTTGCACTTTGTTGTATTTCCTCTTTTGAATATGCAGGAGTAGTAGCATCATCCCCTGCCTTAGCTTT
>JAQUBO010000275.1 GCA_028686735.1 Bacteroidales bacterium | reverse complement strand
GACGAAGTTCTAATACCCAATTCGGGTTATTTCTGGTAACGGGAAGAAAAAGCCACCGGTTCGGGTGTAAGTGGCTGCGATGGTCTGGGCGAAGCGAATTTTCTTCCCGTTGCCGAAAAGAAAACTCTGTATTTTTTAGGCTGCTATTTCATCAATATTTACATTTTGCAAAATATAATTTGATGCTGTTTGTGCTTGTGATGATGCTTGAATAATATATTTTTTGTCGTTCTTCATTACTGCAAGCCAATTGTCAATATAATCAACATTGTCGGTTATTCTGCTTTCATATCCTAAAAAAGCCATAATAAATGCAGATGAAATTTCTGCAATCAATTCCTCAAAAGCATACTCTTTTGATCCAAATTTGTTAATAATTGGACGGTTCAATCTGCTTTCAGCACCAACATAATGAGTAAGTTCGTGAAATAAAACAGAATAATACGCCTCTTTTGAAACAAATTGCTTTGTTAAGGGCATATAAATTTTATCATCTGATGGTTTATAAAAAGCAAGATTTTGAGCTGCAAAACAAATGTTTGCCCCTGTACTCAGAATAAGCTTTTCGGCTCGTTCGTCTCTCTCAATTTCTGATAGGCTGTCAAGCTCTGCCTGTTCATAATAATCTGCTGGCAATCCTTCTACGCAACAAACATTAAAAACTCTGTAATCCTTTAAATAACCAACTTTTTTAACATTAAGGTGTTCAATAGATTGGTTTTTCTTTAAAAGTGCCTCAACTATTCGTGTCAGATTTGCTCCTGTTTTTTCATCAAGATATAATGCAGATGTATAAACCACCATAGCGGATTTACTGCCTTTAATAATTCGGGCGTTGTGCTTTTGAATTTGTTTAAAAGTTAGCCAACGGTTATAAGAATAATTTCTTTTTCGTTTTATATAACTTAACATAAGTTGATTTATTCCGCTGTATGTGTGTTTACTTGCAATATTTCGGGCGAAAACTTCCCCTGATAAGCTGTACCAACATTCAGAAAAATCACTCTCTTTGTGCTCCTCTAACATTTCAATAATTGTTGCGGTTATGCGTTCATATATATCGTTTGTGTTCATGTCTATGAGTTATTTATTAATACTAAATCAAGCTTTCTTATAAGTAGTTTAACTTTCGGATTTTGCTTAATCATAAATTTTAGTTTTTTCTTTTCAGTCAAAAGTTTTTGTTTATTCTTCTTGTTTTTCATCTTTTATCTTGGTTTAAATTCATAAAATAAATAAAAAAAAGGGCATCCGCCAACTGACGGATGCCCAATTTTTAAAACTCAATCTGCTCTTCAATTTCTGTGATTTTAGAAATAAGCGTGTTATTAATGGTTTCAACTACCTTTGTGAAAACTTCTGTATTTGAAGTTTTAAAATTGTTCCCATTTTCATCAGTCAAAACAATGTTTTCATTAAACTGGTTAGTTCCCACAACAAAAGATGTAAGTTTTTTACGACTAGCTTCAAGCTTTTCTCTTTTCTCAATCAAGGTTTTGAGGTTCTCAATTTTTTCAATTTTCTGCTCAAGACTTAATTGAGGTTTTGCAATCACAACAGGTTCTACCGCTTTTACAATTGGCTCAACTGTTTCAACTGATTTCACTTCGGGTTTTTCCTGCTCGGTTGGTTTTACTTTTTCAACCTGTTTTGTCTTTGCAATAATAATTGCATTTTTTCCGTTTGTACCTGCAACTTCTTTTTGTGTTGCTTTTACGTTTGGTTTTTTTACTGTTAAAGTGTCCATAAAATAAAATTTAATTGTTTATAAATAAGTGAACTAAAAAGCTTTTTGATTGTAAAAAACGGCGTATGCAAATAAAAGATTTAGAGCGGTGTTCAAATCTTTTCAATTCTGATATTTTCTGTTTTTTACACATAGTTTTAATTTTTAAGTTATTATGCATCTAATGAGTTTTTCGCGTTTGTTCTGCTGCTGATCATAAAGCAATAAATAGCTGCTATTCAATAGAGTTAGTCCTTAGAGTTCCGAAATACCTTTATTTATTATTAATAATATTTTTGAACTCTTAGGAATAACTATTCATCTTCTATTGTAGCAGCTATTTTTGTTTTACAGCTTTGCAGAGACAATAAGCGGGAAACTTATTTGATACCAACTTAAATAAATGATTGGTGTAAAAAGCTTTTTGGAAATATTGGAATTGAAAATCATTGACTAATTCCTATTTATTCTAAATTCCAATTAATGAAATAATTAGCCAAAAGTAAACTAATGTGTTTACACTTATGCCCTTAAAGTAAAGTTATCTGTTTACATTTATTTGCTATGAACTATATCTCAATATCAAACTTATCATGCAAATGGCTAGTATCATGTCCAACTCTTTTATCTAACAATCTAGCATAAATTTTTGTCATACTAATAGATGAATGCCCTAGCATTTTAGAAACACTTTCAATTGATACATTATTATTAAGAGTAACAGTTGTAGCAAAAGTATGCCTGGCAATATGGCTTGTTAAATTCAATGGAATATCACAAACTTCAGCAATTTCTTTTAAATATGCATTCATTTTTTGATTTGATAAAACAGGTAGAAGTACATTTTGGGTTAAGCATATTTCGTTAGTCTTATACTTGTCAATGAGTCTTTGAGAAATAGGGAAGATGGGTATGCTAACAGAATTACCTGTTTTTTTACGATGAGTTTTTATCCAATAAGCACCATCAGTTCCTATGACAATATTTTTAGGAGACAATAGTTTTAAATCGGAGTGAGCTAAACCAGTAAAGCATGAAAACACAAAACAATCACGTACTTGTTCAAGTCTTTTAGTTGCCATCTTTTTATTTATTAGAGTATCTAATTGTTCTTCAGTTAAGAAACCTTTATCAACTTTTTTAAGTGTAAGTTTAAAATTGGCAAATGGATCTATAGTCAAATGACCATTAGCAATAGCAATCCTAATGATCTTTTTAAAGTTCTTAATGTATTTCATTGTTGTATTGTGAGAACACTTACGAACAGTCTTAAAATAGACTTCATAATCAACAATGAATTCATTATTCAACTCTTCTAAATACAGATCATCTTTCTTATATTTTTGTTTAATAAATTCTTGAGTGTGTCTTAACGAAGTTTCATATCGTTGGACTGTATCTGGAGAATAATCAATATTAATAAGTTTTTTAATTTTATCGTTATGCTCTTGATACAATTGGATAACTTTTTTACCATTGTCCTCTTTTATTCCTAAATATCTGTTTTTTAATATGCTAGGAGTTATTTCAATTTCTTTCTCCCTTAATGATTTGAAATAGTCATATATTGAAGTTTGGACTGACATGATATAATTATTAATATCCTTGGAAATTTTAGTATTGCCAATTGCTGATCCTGAGCTAGTATTCCATAACTTAGCATCTATACTTCGATGCATAGACATTTCTGTTTTCTTTCCATTGATTGTAATGCGCATGTACAGCGGAATTTCGCCCTTTTTATTCACTCTTTTTTTGATTGCAAAAAATAATAAATTGAATGTGTTCCTGTTTTCCATAATTTACTCCTAATTTAATGTTACAAATATACTAAATATGGAATGTTTTTGAAAATGCAAAACGTTGGAAATCAGTGCAAAAGCACCCAAATCGTTGACACTTTTAATATTGGTCAACTGTCAACGATTTGTCAACGCTTATATGTCAAAACATGCTTTAAATTGCCTAAATGACATAAACGAAAAAAGCCTGATAACTCTCGTTATCAGGCTTTTACGTTGTTTTGCTTTGTTACTCAGCGGAGAGAGGGGGGAATGAACCATCCTCTATACTCGCTGCTATTTCTATATTTCAGAAACACAATAAATCAAATCCATGAATTTCCCATGTGCTAAAAGTTGATAAATTGCATTAAAAAGAACCTTATTTTTCTATA
>JAQUBO010000274.1 GCA_028686735.1 Bacteroidales bacterium | reverse complement strand
CCTCAAGTTCTGCAATGAGCAGCTATATTGCTGAAAATATTTCTAGCGGAGAAGAGATCTCTCGGTTTGAAATCCTGGCCAATTCTGTTAAATCGGTAGTTACCGATTATATGCAAGAGGCTGCACAAAGTTTTTTACAACTGGTTGGTGCTAAAGGTTATCGTCTCGATCACTTAGCCGGAAGATCCTTAGTTGATAGTCGGCCTTTTCAAATTTTTGAGGGTTCTAATGATATTCTTTATCAGCAGGTAACAGAATCTGTTTTTTAGCTAATGCGTAAGTCTAAAATTAACAATCTATACGATTTCTTTAAAAGTTATGCGCATACCGATAAGGCTGTAGATTATTTTAAAGATCTTTTCAATTTTGAGGTTGATCATAAAATGGCACAACGCAACCTAGTTCAGTTAGGTAGAACCATCGGAAGGTTAATTACTATGAATTTAACAATCGATCTTGGATCGAAAGGGTTTAACACCGAGATGATAGCCAATAGCTTGAAAGTGCTTCAGAGTGAGATTCAAACCTCAATTACATCATACAGGTTAAATTTGGCACCCAATATTGTTGACGATTACCAAATTGATAGTAGCTGGCTTAGCAAAACAAAATTTGCTGCTGATTTTTAACCGAAATTTTCAGTAAGTATGATAGGCTAATATTGGTTATAGCTAACCACTTGACCTATTTCTTTTCTTCTCTTCTCTCTTATTTCCGATTTTGATGGGTAGCCAAGGGTTATTATAAGCATTGGCCTTTTACTTTTAGGGATATTTAGTAGCTTTTTTACAGCCTTTTCATCAAACCAGCCAATTATGCAAGAACCAAGACCTAGTGAGGTTGCTGCAAGGCTGATGTGGGTAGCAGCAACACCAATATCTATTAGTGGAAAATGCTTGCGCTTAACCAAGCTGCCAAAATTTGAGTTTAGGTTTGCACTCTCCATCACAATTACAATATGTGCTGGTGCTTGCTTTGTAAAGTGGTTCATTCCCAATATCCTACTCGATGTGGTATCGGCCAGTTTATTCTTAATTCCCTCATCATCAACCACAATAAACTTCCAGGGTTGAGCATTGCAGGCCGAGGGAGCTATGCGTGCAGACTCAATAATTTTTTCAATTTTCTCTTTTTCAATGGGCTGATTGGTATATCCTCGGTCGCTCTGGCGGGTTGAAATCAGTGTATTAAAGTTTTCGCTTAACGATGTCATTCTTTTTATGTTTTATTTGCACCTGTTCCTAAATCTTGGTACTTATTGCTAAAGTCCTGTAGCATATTCGACTCAACAGTTACAGTACCCATTCCTTGTTCGGTTAAAACAATCATTGCTTTGGCCACATCTGATGCTTGAATTCCCCTGTATTTTTTAAGTGGTCCAATAAACATGAACTTGAATACTGAGTATAGCACCTTACCCATATCCTCACCAAATCTTTTCTCATCACGTTTTCCCAGCAGTAGCGATGGCTGAACAATTACTAAACGCTCAAAACCTAGTGCTTTAAGCTGTTCTTCAACCTTGCCCTTAGTGCTTAAATAAAAATTCCTCGATTTTGCATTTGCTCCAATGGAGCTAACTACGGCGAATCGTTTAACTCCGGCATCTTTGGCTTTTTTTGCAAAATCGACAACCATATCCAAATCAACCTTAAGGAATGCTTGCTTTGAACCTGCTTTCTTCATTGTGGTTCCCAAACAGCAATAAGCTATATCAATATTAGTTGAGAAACTGTATTCCCCATCGTTTAGCGGAATATGCTCTACTCTTTGTGGTAATTCCATTGGTAGAGTGCGCGCTATTATGCTAATATCAGCATACTTATTATTGCAGATAAGTAGACCTAGTAGGTTGCTACCCACTAAACCCGTGGCACCAATTATTACTACTTTAGCCATATTAATTTAAGGATTGTTACTTGCAAAAGTAACTAATAATGTTTGGATTATTCTGTTTTGCCATATCACCATTACGTTGGTTTTACAACCAATTTTTGATTCAGATAGACTTGTTGTCACTATTTGTTTTCTACTACACTGTATTGGTATGTGTTAACAAGTTCAAAAGGCTCACTGTGAGAACTGAGTCTAAACGTTTTATAGTGTAGGTTATTCTTTGGATGTTAGCACCACTATTTAATTGCTATGCCACTTGCTATGCCATTGACCCCCTTCAAAAGGATTAGGTAACGAAAATAGGGGTATCTATGCGTTTATCAGGTTCTCTTCAAGAAGTTCTCTGAGCTTCTGAGGATTAATCCCCTCGTCCATTTCACCTTCTTTAATAAAGGATATTCTGCCTGTTTCCTCGGATATAACAATAACCAGTGCATCGGTAATATCGCTAATACCAATTGCGGCTCTGTGCCGCAAACCGTACGATGCAGGTAGATTAGTCCTATCGGTAAGGGGAAGAATACAGCGAACGGCGTAAATGGACTCATCTTTAATAATCATTGCACCATCGTGCATGGGGCTGTTTTTAAAGAAAATACTCTCAATTAACCTACTTGACGTTTCGGCATTTATAATATCGCCGGTTTCGGCGTATAGCTGTAAATTTGATTTTATAGTTATAACGATAATAGCACCAATCTTTTTCTCAGCCATATTGCGGCAGGCTCTAATAATTGCCTCAATGTTAACTTTACTATCATACTTTTCAGTTTTCAAAAACAGCAATCGCTCAAGGCTAAAAGTATTTCTGGTAAGGTATCGGGAGCCAATTAGTAGGAGGAATCGCCTAATCTCTTGCTGAAAAACAATGATTAGCGCAATTACTCCAACGCCAATTATTTGGCCAAGTATCCCGCTTAACAGTTCCATGTTTAGTGCCCTTACAACTAACCAAAAGATGTAAAGAATAAAGATGCCCACAAATATGTTAATGGCCACAGTCCCTCTAATAAGCATGTATATTTGGTAAAGTAGCAGTGCCACTAAAAGGATATCGATTATATCTAGTATGCGGAAGCTGATAAATAGGGTAAGTAACGAAGTATCCATTGTAAGATAATTTTATTTGAAACCCTTGGGTTGACAGTTGGTAAGGGTAGTAAGGCCTATTGTTTCAACAGTTTCCCTTACATCGTGTACACGTAAAATATTAGCTCCCTTAAGAAGTGCAATGGTGTTTATGGCTGTAGTGCCATTTAAGGCTTCTTCGGGTTCAATGTTTAATGTTTTATAAATCATTGATTTTCTCGATAAACCAACAAGAATAGGTAGACCAAACAGCTTGAACGCCTCAAGATTCTGCAGTAGGGTGTAGTTGTGCTCAATGGTTTTACCAAAGCCAAAGCCGGGGTCAATTATAACATCTCGCACACCAGCTTTATAAAAATGCTCAATTTTTTGAGCAAAAAAGGAGACGATTTCTTTTACAACATTTGAGTAGTTCGGATTTTGTTGCATATTCTGCGGAGTACCTTGCATATGCATTGCAATATATGGAACAGAAAGTGAGGCAATGGTATCAACCATTTTTTTGTCCATATTGCCAGCCGATATATCATTAATCATGTTGGCATTGAAGTTGTTAACTACGTGCTTTGCTACACTTGCCCTAAAAGTATCAACAGAAATAATGGCATCGGGAAAGTGCTTTCTTATTGAGGTTAAGCCTTTGGACAAGCGCAAAATTTCTTCTTTTTCGGAAATCAGCTTGGAGCCTGGTCGGGTTGAGCATGCTCCGATATCAATAATTGAACCTCCTTGCTCTAAAATGTCCTTTGCCCGTTTTGCAATTCGTCGTTGCAGCATAAACTGACTTTTTTCATAAAATGAATCACGGGTAATGTTAATAATCCCCATAACCAAAGGTCTTTCAAGGCTTATAATGTTGCCGTTGCAAACAAGGTTTTGTTTGTTTTTAATCAGTAATTTACTGTTTTCCATTGTTTA
>JAQUBO010000273.1 GCA_028686735.1 Bacteroidales bacterium | reverse complement strand
CTCCCGATAATTTTCAGGTTGTCGGCAGCTTCGATTATCTTCGGAGTAACATGGGTGCCGCTGCGTATTACAAGAGCATCGTAATCCTTAATTTTTTTCACCAGCTCATCTTCGGAAAGCCCGGTGGAAACATCAACCGTAAAGTGTTCTTTTAGAATCTCCAAACCTTCATTGGAGAGTGAGTCGCTGACTAATACTTTCATGTCAATTTCTCCAATTAATACAATAAAGATGAAATATTAAATTTTAACAGGGAATACCAATTAACCTAATCACACTTAAGCATTATCACACATATATAAGAGCTAATCCCTTCAAATTTTATTTTTACCGCAGGTTTTCTTCCCTGCATGATTTTCCTGAAAGCCTTATAATCCTATTTATGGTTTACCCTATAAGCTTTGTAAATCCTATCTATGGTTTACCCTATAAGCTTTGTAAATCCTATCTATGGTTACCCTACAAGCCTTATTATCCCTATCTTCGGTTCGTAACACTGCCCGCCTGCAAGCAGGAAACGGATAACCTCTTCTACAACCTGCTCAGAAATGCCTCGGGAAGCAGCAGCATCCATAAAAGCTGCGTAATCAACTCCTTTGCTTCCACCCATTTCCTTGAGCAGTTCAAGCACGAACTCCTTCTGGTCAGCTTTAGCATCTGTACTATTTTCAGAATCCAGATCCAGGGTTTTGAGGCCCTCCCTGATGGAAGACCGAAGGAGTTTTGCAAATTCATCAGGAGAACGTCCCCGTTCAAGCGCAATTATGATACCTTCTGTAAATTCAGAAGAAATGCCTTTCCCCAGGAGGTATTCCCTAAGTTTCTCTCCACGATATCCACTGGCCAGAGCATCCGAGAAGGCTTCAAGCCTCTCAACGGTCTGTTCTGCAGTATCCACGACCCATCTGTTGCGGATTTCCTCATCCACTACATTTACTTCTTCAGCTCGGATAGAAACAAAAACCGATCCGGGTTCGGGTTCATATGTCCTGGCTTTTCCTGTAAGGGCAATGAAAGCAGGAACCTGTACCGTTGAAAAGAAGATCGAAGCTTCAGGCTGGTACTGCCCTGCGTATGCCGTAAAAGCCCCTGTGGGATCAACTATTCTCGCTTTCCACATCTCACTCTGTGTTCCGATATTGTCAAGTTCTGTGATTACTCCAACCACAAAAACACGATTGAGAATAAGCCCCAGAGGGCTAATAAGCAGGTTTGGAGTTTTTGAATCCGCGGCTTCCGAGCCAGCCCGCTCGGATTTTTCAAGTTCTCTGCAGGCTTCGAATTCTCTTGCAAAAACTCTTTTTGCAACCTCTCGTTTAAGCAAGCTCAATTCCTCCCCTAGAAACCTGTGAATTTTTCTCCTGTCCTTCTTCGTCATCCGGCCCGAGCCTGCGAAGGAGCTCAACTACCCTTACCGCAAGATCATCTTCAGGTACCCAGGCATTTTCAGCCACGAAAGAAACCCCAAATTCATTTTTAGAAGAGTTCCCTCGTACTGCAAGATAACGACCCGTAAGAAAACGCCTTAAATCTTCATAGACTGCATCTTTTGAGACATCAGAGAACATCAGCTGTTCGGCTTCCTCAAGAGTTTTTCCATAGATAATTTCCGCAAGTTCCCTTGGAAACATAACTAGCACGGAACCTGTTCCGTCATCCAGTATGGCTTTGATTCGCATGTCCCATATACCTTCGACCTTACCGTGAACCCTACAGTTTCCTTTCTGGATTACACGACTGCATTCAGGGCAGCGGGAGATAATGCCTGAACCGGGTCTGACTGAAACAAGGTTGCCTGCTATGCACACATCAAACATGCTGTATCTTGAATTTATCTCCTGAATTTTGATAGGGGTAGGATCTTTTGCTGCGGACTGAAAGGTAAACGCAAGTTTTTCGGCCTCATCGGGCCCGATAGAAGAAACTTTTGTGCTGCTCAGAATATTTACTGATGGCACTCCCCTGAACATCCGCACCTGAGCCCCCTCAATTCGAATAATGTTCCCGATATCAATGCCAGGCAGTTCAATCCAGGCCGTAAAAGGCAGCCTCCCGGTTTCGTCCGCAAGTACTCCCGAGATTACTCTGGACTGGCGTCCCTTTACAAGGATTTCCCTGTATGAAAGCTGAAGCACGCAGGCTATTGTATCTACGGAAAAATCCACAGCTCCTATGTCAATTAACTTTTTTTTCTGGCTTGCTGAAAGTTCGGACAAGGATGGGAGCGAAGAATCCGAAATTTTCGACACAGGAGATTGTTCTCCTATAGAAAGCCTGATCCGGTTCTGCCAGATCCGGGTATAGGCATTTTTAATATTAATCACATCCCCAATCGAACCTGGCAGCTTCCTCCAGGAAGAAAACAGAACTGCTCCGGTTTCGTCCGCAAGAACTCCTGTATAAAGCCTGGAAGGTTTTTCCTGAGCTCCTGCCTGTGGACGGATTGACTTTTCCCCAATGTCCAGAATCCTGCCTGTAAGCTCAAAATTTTTAAGATTGGCAGACAGATCTTTTACTTGCAAAACTTTCCTTTTTCCTCCATACTTGCGGAGGATACTCTCTTTTGCGACATCAGGCGGGACACGAAAAGCAATGAGTTTCTCAAACTCTGCTCGGATGCCAGTCTTTTCAAGATCTCCAAGCGCCCTGGTTAACTCTTCAAGGTGGGGCGCAATCTTCTCATCCATTTTTAGGCCTCCATTCGAGACAATAATAAAACAATGAAATTTCAGTGTAATATCAGATTTTACAGTATTTAAGACTTTAATTGAAGATTAATTTCTTTTATCAGAGGATATTGAACTATTATTTAAGGATAGCTGTTTAGAATTTTTTATTTCCAAAGGTATATTAATTTCGGGATAAAATTACTTACTTGACAAAGTATTGAGAGAGTTTTTACTAAAAACGCTAAAAAACCTGGAAAAGGAAAGCTTTCTTTTGTCTAAAGAGTTGAAGCCTGACTAAAAAAACGGACGCTTCAAAATTTAAAGGAAGAGCTAATATGAGAAGAATAAAAGGACATAATTTCAGAGCTTTTAAGCTGACAGCACTTGCGATTACTCTGGCAGTTCTATGTACCTGCTCTGCCTCCTCTGCCTCGAATTTAAGGGTAAGCTCGGCAACCGACGGGGACTATATATCTCTACAAGCCGCAATCGATGAAGCCGAAGCTGGAGACACGATTATTGTAAGCCCTGGAACCTATGTTGAAAATCTCAAAATAAATAAGCAAGTCCAGATCTGGTCGGAATCCGGAAATCCGGAAGATACTGTGATAAGAGCAGCTGAGCCCACGAAAAGCACTGTTGAAATCAGCGTGGATAGGGCATCTTTTAGCGGGTTTGCCATTGAGGGCTCGGAAAAAGCAGGAATTTTGCTTACAGGAGTTAACAGTTGCTACATTAACAACAATAGAGTTCAGGGAGCCGAATATGGCATTCTTCTCAAAGGTTCTGACAGCAATACCATAAGCAACAATCTCATTACCCTTGACGAAAAAGGAATACGGCTCGAAAACTCAAACTCAAATGATATCATTGGCAATACAATTGCCTATAATTACGGTCCTGGAATTTCACTTGAAGCAAGCAGTAAGAATCTGATCTATAATAATTACTTCAAAAACGCCGAAAACGTGGATGAAAAAGCCGCAAACGCAGAAAATCTCTGGCAAAGTCCCCTCAAAACAAAAAAGAATATTGTCAGTGGACCTTACATAGGAGGGAATTTCTGGGCTGACCTTGAAGGCAAAGGTTACAGTGAAACCGGTGTGGACGAAAACAGCAACGGAATTTGTGATACCTCATATAACATCACAGGCGGAGGAACCGATAATTACCCTCTCTTCCCAAAGGTCCCAAATGCCGTAAAAGCCCTTGAAAGCAATCTGAATGCCAGTGCTTAC
>JAQUBO010000272.1 GCA_028686735.1 Bacteroidales bacterium | reverse complement strand
ATTTAGAACATATTTCCTTTGAAGAAATATCACTTGCTAAATAAACACCCCCTATTCCTATAAAAGATAAGTCTTTTTCTTCTTTTACAGAATTATAAAATAAACCATTCACAACAACCTTATCGTCTTGAACTTGCAAAGACAATGGAATTATATACACTAATTTTCCATTAGCCATTCTTGTTATATAAACACTTTCTGAATTCCAATCTAATTCTTTATTTATTAAATTTACATAAACTAAATTTGGAGTATCTATCCTAATAACAGATCCTATGCTTTTATTTTCATCCTCTTCCTTGTTAAAGTTTTTTACATATATCCAAATCCGAAAAAATAACTCAACAGGCTTTATGAATACCATTAAAATCCAAAAACAAATTATTGCTAACATCCAATCCAGTCTATCTTGATAGAATCCTACAGTACTTACTATTATTACTGGAGTAAATAAAATCTCTCCCTTTCCAAGAATGCTACTTATGCGGAAACTAATCTGACTTAATAAATCTAACTCTTCATCTTTTCTAAACATTGCAATTATAGTTAATACGACAACTACAACTGAAATTAAAACTGTAAAAAAAACCAATAAATTAAGTCCTATTTTAAAATTTTCCACCGAAGAAAGATCAATCGGAATCATTAGTAAAATAACTGAAATTGCGATACTAAAACCATCTTTTGGTGGAACAAAAAATGGAGCAGTTACAAGTAATGCAACCCAATAAGCAATCATAGCCAATAACCAAATAGTCGCGCCAGAACCACCTAAAGAAAAATTGGTCGCGAAAAGATATAAAATAATAGCTATAATTATATTTATCCCCAAAACCCATACTCTCTGAATTTGAGTAAGCGGAGGAATCTGCATTTTGGATAATTTATCTATATTCACTATTTCTTTTATTTAATTTGGTAATACTCATATATCTTTTCTAAATCTAAATCTAGACCAACTGTTTTTAGTCTTTGTATTCTTTCGTTATAAAGAGCATTTATTAAGTGTTTTCTTTCTCTGTCTGTGGCCAAATGTATTTGCCTATGGCACCTTGGACACAAAACAACATAATTAGCCAATACTTCTATAGAACAAGGAAAATCATTCCTAAATTCTCTAGGAATTAAATGATGTAATTCTGTATAATTTTTATTATTTGCTTTTGCAGTAAAATATATCGGCTTACAATTATTTATCTTCTCAAGAGCACAGGTATAGTTACTTTCAATCTTTGCCTGCTTTTTCCTCATACCATAAATCGTTTTTAATTTTTGCTTACCCTCTCTACTTGTTTCATCTATATAATCCTCTGGAATATCTTTTAATCTCTCTTCTGCAAAATCTACTTTTCCAATCAACTCAGACTCTAAATCTCTCTCCTCATCTAAATCTAAGATTTCTTCAAAAATTGGATCAAAAATATCTCTATTTTTATACAAATAATCCAATATAAAATTTTTATCTAAAATAGTTATATTATCATTAAAAATATCAACAACTACTTGATAAACATTATTTAAATTCTTTTTATCTGCTTTAATAAACAAAAATGTTAACAAAAAAACTTTTGTTTCATCTAAAAGCATTGATTGATTAAAATTCCCACTTATCTGATACTTTTTTGATATACAACATCTATAATCTTTATTGTTACGATTAGTTTCAATATATTCTGCCAACTCTTCTTTTTCATTCAATGATGACCTTAAATATATTGTTAGAAAATCTGAATCATTATAAAAAGAATGTATATAAAGAAAATCTTTTCTTATCATTTCTGAAAAGGAATTTTTTGTTAATTTTAGTATTTCTTTTATCTTCGAAATTAACAACTCTTCTGTTATTTCATTTACACTAAGCAAATAACCCAATAAATCTTCTGTCCTGTTTATGATATAATTTTTACGATTAAAATAATACCCGTTTAAAAGAAATAAATAATTCGTAAGCCATTTCTCCGAAGATTGCATTTCTTCTTCAATAAACTTTCCATAAAGAAAACCTTTTTTTGTTCTACTATAAGAGCTACTAATATTTTTCTTAAAAAGTTTTGATTGAACTAAATTAACAACCATCTGTTTGTGAGTTTCTTGTTTAGCATTTTTACTTTTAACCCACCTACTTCTTTCTTTATTTTCTATCTCTAAAAATTTTTCAAAACCAGTTATGAATGCCTTTTGCGTTCTAAAATTAGTATTTGTATATTCAAATAAACGCCCAAATTTATTTTTAGATAACCCAGAATAATTTTCGAGCCAATCCTTATCTTTATTTCTTTCCTTATATATATCTAATAGGCTTAATTTCCTACTTTGCATATGTATAATATCTCTTTATGATTTTTAAAATTTGTTTTTCCGCTATTAAAAAATTTATGCTTAATTTCTTTAGTTATCACTTTCCCCTTACTTGAAAGTATTTGCACTAATTCATTTTCAGAAATTTTATTATTAGATGCACTACTTCTAGCAAAATAAGTGTTATTATAAGAAACAACTATTACTTCTGCTTTTAAATTGTCAATCAAATCCTTAAATACAATAGGTGCTTTTGATCTTGAATAATCACTTTTCAAATGGTCTCTTTTGAATTTCATAGAAACCCCTTCAAACTCAGTCGGCTTCTTCCACAATACTAAATTTTCAAGAACATGATAAAAATTTATATATTGCCTTGCATTATATGGTGGATCAATATAAGCAATATCACAATCAATTTTTCTCACAAGCTCGTTGGCGTCAATGTTATAAATTATTGCTCTTCCCGCAAACTTTTCCAACTTTAATGGCCTTAGAAAAATACCTTTTTCTTCTGGTTTTTTAGAAAGGAAATGCTCGAAGTGCCCTACCGTATTTGCTATCTTATCGGTTGTATACATTAAGGAAGTTATTAAAACACTCTTCTCTCTTTCGGTTAAGGATATTTCCTCTACCTTATCTCTTATATATCCTATTTTCTTAGCATCAATAATAGAAAAGTACTTATCACCATAAACATTGGAAAAATAATTATCTTTAATTTTTTTCCCGTCTAAAGAATTAAATTCTTTAATAATTCTATTAATCTTTTCGATGTCTATTTTACCCTGTCCAAACCAAGCTTGATACGCAATAAAATTAGATTTTAAAGTATCATTTACAATTACATCCATCCCCTTTTCCAACATAAAAGAAGACACAACTCCTGTTCCAGCGAATAAATCAGCAAAAACTATTTTCCCCTTACAATAAGGAACAATAGCTTTATAAATATCTTCAAGTATTATTCTCTTACTTCCAGTATACCTTCTATTGCCAATCAATAAATCCATGGAAATTAAAAATTCTTTATCAAAACCTCTCTTTCTCTTGCATCCCTATCGATCTTATTATAGCTAGCGCTTCTATAATGATATTTTATATCAATTACTTGCAAATCACTTCTATTAAAAATCCAGTCTGACAATATTTTATTTTCTAATCCAGCTTTCCTTAAAACATTTGAAACTGCAAATTTCTTTTTATTCTTGTTAAGAATATCTAATAAATCTATTAACTCTTGTTCCGTCCTTTCAGTCCAATTACCATTTTCATTATAAACAGCATTCCCTATTAGATATGGAGGGTCTGCATAAATAAAATCAGCTTCCATCAAAATATTCTTCACTTTTTCATCTCTAAAATCACCACAGACAAAACTGCATTGAATGCTTTGAACCCTTTCAATATATAATTTTAATCTTTCTATATTTCTTTTATTAAAATCCGTCTTTCCAATTGGTAGATTAAAATCACCCTTCCTATTAAAACGCATATCATTATTAAAAGAATAAATTATTAACACATAAAGAAGATCAAGGGCTTTTTTAGAAGACTTATTTTTTAATTTATTATAATCACTTCTTAATTGATCGTAGGCTAGTTTGTTATATTCCTTTAACCCGTTAT
>JAQUBO010000076.1 GCA_028686735.1 Bacteroidales bacterium | reverse complement strand
ATAAGGTTTTTAAATCTTGATGTTTTACATTTTATACAGAAAGAAACAAGTCATACCAATTTAATTACAAAATACTGCATACAAGTCCAATATTGAGAGGTTATTCCCCAACTCCTGAATATAACGGTTGGACAAATGCTGTTGGATTGATGAAAATAAACTCGGACGGTAATAAAATAGCTCTGGCAATTCAAACAATGGGTATTTTTGAATTATTTGATTTCGATAAGTCAATTGGAATTATATCGAATTGTAGAACATCGCCCTCATATACCGCTGCATACGGAGTCGAATTCTCCCCCAATGGCGAATTATTATATGCAACAAAAAATATCTATGGAACTTCAACTTTATTTCAATATGATATTACACAAGCAAACCCATTCTCTAATCCCATCGTAATAGCTACAGAAACAAAACAAAATCGAGGATTACAATTAGGTCCTAATGGCAAAATTTACGTATCAAAATATTTGGGTGGATATCTTGCTGAAATAAATTTTCCTGATGAAATTGGACTTGCATGCGGATATGAATCCAACTCAGTGTATCTACAAGGTGAAATTTGCCATTGTGGTTTACCATCAATTTTCTTTTATAAAGGATTTAATTTTTTTACTGGATCAGAAGTCAATATAGAAATCTGTGATGGAGACAGCATATTTTTAGAAAATGCTTATCAATCAATTGAAGGGACATATTATGATACGGTTGTTTCATATCTTGGTTGGGACAGTATCGTAAACACACATCTTACAATAAACCCCATACCTGAGACTCCTGAAATTTATGAAAATGCTGGAATTTTACATTCAAGTTACGCTGAAAATTATCAATGGTATTTAAACTCATTCCCAATTGCAGGAGCGACATCACAAACTTATCAACCTACTGCAAATGGCAGTTATATGGTAGAAGTATTCAACAATTTAGGATGCAATGCTGTTTCAGAAAATTTAGAATATACTTATGATATATTAAATACCAATTATGCAAACTCCAGTTTGATTTTTCCTAATCCTTTCGAATCCTCATTTTATGTGGACATTGATAAAGAGTATTCAATTTGCATATACGACTTAAATGGAACCAAGACATATAATAAAAATAAACTTATTGGAGTTTCAATGCACAATTGTTCATTCTTAGAAAAAGGCTTCTATATTATTAAAATTCAAACAAAGGATAATACACTATTCAGTAAAATCGTTAAAAAATAATATTATAAAGATTTACTTAGTACATGACAAAAATTTTTATTCGCAAAGTTTATTACGATTAATAGGAGCTCATGAGCTAAAGGTTGTCATAATCTTTGCAGACCTCGAAACTCGGTCATAGCAAAGATATATGCGAGAAATATTATCTCTCATATTTGTAACCCACGGACTGCGAATAAATTCTTGTCCATGGCTACAAATATTAAACCCTAAAGGTTTTATAGGATTATCAAATATTCAACATTTAGAAAAAAATCTTTTTTCTTCGCAAACTCATGAGCTAAAGGTTGTCATGTACTAAAAAAGATTTATTATGGTCTAAACTAAAGAAATAAATACAATTCCATATAATTGCAACTTTTTATAATCATTTTCGTTTAAGCAATAGCATAATATATATATAACAATGAGGATTAACGCAGATAAAGATATTTTTGGTCGTTGTTGTAAAGACTACTACAACGGAGATAAGAATGCACAAATAATTGTTCATACAGATATTGCAGAAACCGATATTTTACCGGCCGAGCATTTATTTAGGGATTTTGACCAAATGCCTCATCACGAACAGGCAGCATTACAACAAGCACGTGGCGACATCTTAGATATTGGAGCATGTGCAGGTTCTCATTCGCTCTATTTACAAGGCTTAGGATATAATGTTACTGCTCTTGACATTTCAGCTGGATGTTGCGAAGTAATGAAAAATCGAGGTGTAAAAACTGTGCTTTGCGAAGATATTTTTAAGCACAATTGTAAAACTTATGATTCTATTTTACTCCTGATGAACGGTATTGGGATTGCGGGAAATCTCCCAAAATTACCTATATTACTGGAGCACTTAAGAACATTATTAAATCCAGGAGGTAAAATAATATTCGACTCAACCGATTTGCAATATCTGTATCTCGAAGATGACGGAAGTATTACTATACCACTAACCGAAAAATACTACGGAGAACTAATATATAATCTTGAATATAGAAATAAAACATCAGGGAAATTTAATTGGTTTTTCGTGGATCCTTATACAATAGAAGCAGTTGCTGGAGAATGTAATTATAAAATGCAATTTATTGCAGAAGGGCCACATTACGATTATGTAGCGTGTTTGTATTTATAGTATTATTTATTTTTTAAAACCAAAACTCCTCATGTCTAAACTTATACTATCCTACAATTGAACTATTACATAGCCGCATTATTACTTGTAGTGAGGGCTAAAATCGTTCAGGCGATTAGCTTAATTTCTTTATATACTTTATATACTTTCAAATTGGCCAGTTTAATTCTATTAGTTATTAAATCTCTCTCATATAAAAAAGCAATTTCGTCAATTCAAAATTTTGGCTTTTATCTTGCCAAATTCTAAAACCCGCTGACAGGCTAAACTAAATAAAATAGAAACCTTTACAACAAAATCATTTCCATTAGTTTCAGAATCACCTTCTGGTATTTGGAAACGTATTCCAGCACATAAGGGATTTGCCGCCTCTGTAAAAATTACACCCGTTTACTTGGCTCTATCATATATATTTGTAATTTTGAATTTATTATAAAAATTTTAGATAGGGACGCTGCTTATACAGAGCATACACAAATGTTAAAGTCCAGCGAAAGAATAGTGCTAATTAAAAAATTATTGCACTAATAAAAATTAGTTGGTTGACAGTGCAATGCTCCGAAATAACTACTAGCTTTTAGACGCGACTATTGTGCAAAATAAAAGAATAGACTATGAAATATGAAGATAATCCGAAGAGCATCAAATTTTTTGTAAAAAGATATTTGCTTACAAATCGGGAATTATATAAAAACAAAAAAGTTGTAGATTTCCCAGCAGGAAATGGGGTAACATCAAGAATATTAAAAGAAATTGGAGCCATCCCAATACCTATGGATTTATTTCCTGAATATTTTGAAATTGAAGGCCTAAACTGTAAAAGAGCCAATATAAAAGAGGGACTCCCAATTGATGAGAACTCCGTTGATGCTTTAATTTGTCAGGAAGGGATAGAACATTTTAGCGACCAGTATCAAGCACTAAAAGAATTCAATAGAGTATTAAAAAACAATGGGACTTTATTGATTACAACGCCAAATTACTCTAATATTCGAGCAAGATTAAGTTATTTATTATCAGAAAGTGAAAGATTTAATTCAACAATGCCTCCCAATGAACTTGATAGTATATGGATGTCAAAACAAGAAATAACAGATGAAATATATTTTGGGCATATATTTTTAATTGGCATACAAAAACTACGAGTTTTAGCAAAATTATCTGGATTCAAAATAAAGAAATACCATTTTACACGAATTAAATCCACTTCTTTTTTACTTTTTCCATTATTTTATCCTTTTATTTTGATATCCAATTGGATAGCGTACGAAAAAAATCTAAGAAAAAATAAAGATTATGACACTAAGACCAAAAAAGAAGTTTATACTGAAATTTTTAAATTGGCAATAAATCCTAAGATATTGGTTGGAAGTAATTTAATGGTTGAATTTGAAAAGGAAGAAGATTTTAAAAGTGTAGCCCATGGTTTAAGAAGTAAACATAAACAATTTGGGACAACATAAAGTGCATTATTACTTTGTCTTTATTATTTTTGATGTTTTTTAATCTGGTTATCCATTAAAAGTAAAAGTTCTGGATACCTCTTAACATTACTGATAATTGTATTCAAAGAAAACTTAATGCCAATTTTATCCATAAGAAACTGTGCGTTTTTAAAATCCACCTCATCATCAACTGTTAATCTTAAGGTTTTTATTTTCGATAATTGCTTATCTGTTTGTAACCATAAAAGATTAAACATATCTGGGTTAGAATAAAAATAATTAGTAACATGCTCACGATATAACTTATCGCAACTATTAGCAGCAAGTTTAAGTGATTTAACTTTTATAAGCTCTGCCCATAACCCGTAATGCGTTAATATTGAGGGCGTTTCGTCAATTTTAAAACTAATATAATCTTTATCTGGGTTCTTGCGAGCCTCATCAGCCAGACGCTTTATCTCACTAGGCAAAATAAAAGGATTATCAGAACAAACTCGAATTACATGTGTAAAATCAAATTTTTCTGCCGCATCAATAAACCTCTCCAGCACATCATTCTCACTACCTCGATATACAACATACTTATTTTTCTTACAAAGCTCAACAATTTTATCATCTTCTTTCTCAATCGATGTAGCTATAACAATAGGTAATTTCAGATTATCAATAAACCTATCAACAAGTGTTTCAAGCATTGTTTTATCCTTATAAAAACTGCGCAAAACTTTACCTGGCAACCTTGTAGAATTATATCTAGCTTGCACTACAAGTCCAACTTTCATTTTTCTAAGTATTGATTTAATACCTCATCAAAAACCCCACAATTTTTAAATATTGTTTCTACAAACTCTCTAAACGCACCTTCGCCTCCAGTTGTATTTAATTTTATATCCACAATATCTTTAACGTATGCTTTTGCATTTGCTGGAGCTCCACTAATTCCAACAGATTTTAACAAAGCCATATCAATTATGTCATCTCCAACATAAGCCACATCACAGAGTTCTATCTTTAAGTTTTTACAGATATCTTTTGCAAGCTTAAGTTTGTTTCTTACCCCCAAATGAACAATTTCTATTTTAAGTTTTTTTGCACGGTTTGAAACAATAACAGTGTCTTCGCCAGTAATAATACCAACAGGAATATTTTTCATTCTGCAAAACAACACCCCTGCACTATCTAAAGTATTGAACTTTTTAAATTCTGTACCATCATCACCATAATACATTCCACCATTTGTCCAAACTCCGTCAATGTCAGTTAGCACTAATTTAGGTAATTTCATGTTCATATTATTTTATCAATTCAGCAGTTATAATTTCATTTTCAGGGATATCGACAACTGCAATCTTTCCAATTATCATATTTCGTTCATCCCATTTATATCCTATTCCAGGAGATAGCATGTGTATATCATTTTCAGAGAACTTTTCGCCTGCTTTTATTTTTCTATTTGTAGCAATGGATCTTTCCAACTTCGCTTTAGACTCTACAACGCCATCCGAAATAAAAACGTCCTGAACACCGAGCGAATTATCTAAAATTCTAAGGTCTCTTATCATTCTATAAACTCCATCTGGGCCTAAAGATCCCGCTTGATCTGTTCCTTTCATTCTTCGATCAATAGTAATATGCTTTTCGATAATCTTCGCACCCATTACAGCAGCAGCAACAGGTGTTGAAATTCCAATTGTGTGATCAGAATATCCAATTGTATAGTTTCCGTAATTTTTTAATAAATATTTAATCGAATTTAAATTAACATTCTTGGGTTCTGTTGGATATTGGGATACGCAATGCAAGATTGAGATATTTGAATGATATTTACTTATTACCGCTAAAGCATCGTCAATCTCTTTTTTACCACCCATGCCTGTCGAAAGAATAATAGGCAATTTAGTTTCTGCCATAGCTGCCAGTAAAGGCAAATTTGTAAGATCTCTGCTAGCGACTTTTAACTTATCGGGGGTAAATAACTTTAATAAACTTAGAGTTCCAATAGCACATAATGTTTCAACAAATTCAAGACCTTTACTTTTAGCATATTTATATACCTCGAAATGCTCCTCATCTGAAAGTTCAAGATACTCACGATGCTCTCCGTATGTTTTTCCAAATGAATTAGAATTATCATAAATTCTATTCATTTCAGATTGCGATAATTCTTGTTTAAGGTCTCGTTTTGTAAGTTTAACTGCATCCATCCCAGGATAATTATCATCAAAATAACCATCAACAACATTACGTGCTGCCAAATCGATAATTAATTTCGCTATATCTACTGAACCATTGTGATTTTGTCCAATTTCTCCAATTACATAAGTATGTTGCATAAACCTATCTTTATAATACAATTAATTTTAATAAACAAAGGTATTCTAAATTTCTTAGTAAATCAAGAAACTATAACTAATTGAGTTTTTATCACTCGCATTTAGCTAGACAAACTCTTCTATTTGCTTTCTTTCAAACGCATCAATAAATGAGCCTTTTGTACAATTATAGATGCTAATGTTTCTTGATTGAGCATACTCATTTAACTCTTGGTAGCTTTTAAAGGCTGCTGCTATAGTTGCTAAAACCTCATGTAATTTAAAGGCTGATTGACCACGATTATTGTATTCTTTATATTGTTTTTCTTTATCATAAAAATGTTCATTAAAAAACAAAACATTATTATTTTCATCAACATGTATTTCTTTGATCCAAGAATGTTCTGATCCAATTAAAAGAATTTCTTTTACATTTGAAAATATGGCAAAATGAATTGAAGGAATCATTATGTTGTGAGGACGAGTCATGCCTAATCCGTGATTATAACAATAGTATCTAAACCACTTAAAGCCTTCTACAGGCGTAACATTCATATAAACAATTTCGACGTTCTTGTTTTTTTTCAATATTTCTTGCCAACGTTTTTCTTTTCGTGCCTCATAGGTGATAAAAAATTTTAACGGCCAATCTGTATTATCGGCTATTGTATTAAATAGTCGTATGCTCGCATTTTTATACTCTTGTTTTGTATTATCTAAAAAAAGATCATGGGCAATAGTAAAATAATATCTAGGCTTTAACTGGGTATAGTACTCAGTTATTGCAAAATGATTGAGACAAATAAGTTCCTGTTTTTTTATAAAATCGAAATTAGACTCAAGTGTATTCTTAAAGCTTGGTCCATTTCCTAGTATAATTAGTCTCTTCTGATTAGTCCGATTTTTTTTATACAATTTAGAACTTCGAGACCAAACCATTAATTTGAAGACACTTAAAACTGTAGTATTAAGTGAAATAAACCAATTTAAAGTTTTTATAAAGAATGTATTCATAATTAAAATTATGTTACAAAGATAGTTTTTTCCATAATAAACTAAAACATCTTAGGCGGAATTATTAAGAGCCATGGATTGCCATATTGGAGAACACAATATTATTACTAAAAGCTGCATTTACATATTAATGTTAGCAAGAAAACTCCAAATATTAAACCAGTTTACGATTTAAAATATAAAAAATCTGAAGAGCGTAATTTTAAAATGCAATTCCTATCAGAAAGACTAAATTACGACTAAGTTGCGTACATACATTAATTGTTCTACAAGATCGAATCCCATATAAATATTTTTTTTAATCAAAAAAACAAATACTTTTGCATACACAGATTCTTAATCAAGTGCATTTGTTATGAGTTCATTGCTAAGACAAATATTGCTAATTGTAATTTTTTTAGTACCAATTTCGGTTTGTGCTCAAACTTTTCATGAGTTTTTCTCAGACTTCCCCAATAAACAAGATACATCAAAACTATATGTTGAAATTGATAACACTAATTTTTTAAAAAACAACGAGTATTTTAATCCTTTCGTCGAAGGATATACTCTTATTGGATATTGGCTAAAACCACAAGTAAAATATAATGCAACAAAAAGATTAAGTTTTTCTGCTGGATTTCATGCTCAAAAGTACTCGGGCGTTAAGGGATTCAGTGAGTTTATGCCTCTATTTAGCCTAGAGTTTAAAACTGGAGAGCACAGTAAACTGATTTTTGGAAACCTTACAAGTACTATAAATCATAATCTATCTGACTATATTCTCGCTGATGAAAATTATCTTACCAATAATGTCGAAAGTGGTTTACAGTTTATGCATAAAAGCAAAAGATACTTTTCAGACACATGGATAGATTGGAGGCAATTTATCTTTAAAGGCTCACCATTCCCAGAAATTCTTTTGTTTGGAACATCAAACAAAATAAGTTTAATCTATAAAAACAACAAATCAATACTTGACTTAAACCTTGATGGAGTTGCAAGTCATGTTGGAGGGCAAATAAACTCGAGTAACGACTATGTACAAACAATCATGAACTCTGTTACAGGATTAAACTACAATATATATCCAAAAGTCTTGATTACAAAAATTAGTTTATTTTCACATTATTACACTTCATTAGACCAGAGTCCTACAAAAAGATTAAAGTATATTTATGGCTACGGACTATTATCGGGTGTTGAAGTCTCAAACAAATATGCTAAGCTTAGAATGGAGCACTGGTTTGGAGATTATTATTTTACAAAATTTGGCAATCAAATGTTCTCATCACTTAATATTGAAAGCCCAAATTATACCGAAGACCAACGAGCATTTATAAACGCTCATTTAATGGCAAAATTTGAAAAAATAAAAAATATTAAATTTGGATTAGGTGTAAATTTATATTATGATCTTTATAATTTAAGAATGGATTATTCTATGGGGTTTTATATCAAATCAAATTTTAAATTTAAATTGATTAAATAAAAAAATATGAAAAATACAATTATCACTTTAATCTTACTTATTCTTGTTTTTTTGGGCTGTAAAAAAGCAAATGTATCAGATGCTCCATACATAGATAGCATAGGTGGAGTAAAAATAAGATATATTGTAAGTGTTGTTGACGGTTCAAATACAATTAGCAAAACTTCCTCATCAATTAAAAATGCAACAGTTTGTGTAGTAGTTAACGATAGCATTTACGAAACCCCTGTTGATGAAAATGGAATTGCAATATTTAACAATTTATTTGCAGGCAACACAATTGTACAAGTTAAATGTGATGGATATACCACAGCCAATTTAATTGTTGACTTACGAGCTATGCCCGATACAAGCCACATTTATGATGCTACAAATCGAAGACTTGTTTCAAGTATTGTCTCAGTGTTTCCAACCAATGGAGAAACGCTTGCAAATATATCAGGCAAAATACAAGCCGAACTTGATTTAACCAATACTGAGTTAGAAACAGTAACCAATAATCTTGTAGTAAGAGCCAATGTAATTGCAGCAGATCTTTATGATTACGTTAATCATGATTGCTCGGGTGGTATTCTTGATCTAAATTATAGTGATTTTATAATTACTAGTAGTAACTCATCTGGTAATTATTCTATGAAAGTGCCAGCATCGGCAAAAGGACTAAGATATATTATTAATGCTGATGATTTCGAGTATTTACAACAAATTACTCCAAGCGATATTAAAAGAAAGATTTATAATTTAAAGGCTGATACAATTGTTGTTCAGGCTGGTGGTAGTTATGTAAAGGATTTAATATACGAATAAAATAAAAGATGCCAATCGCAGTTAGACGACCGGCACTTTTAGATCCGTTACGATAATACAATTTTTTTAATCCTTATATTTCATTTTGTGATTAAATTGGTTTTAGAAAGTAAAGTTTAGACCGAAACTAATTGGGTTAAGTTCATGTCCTTTGTTTTCTGCATAAAGTGTACTTAAGTCGTAAGCGGCAAAAAGATTAATATCATATACTCCAAATACAGCTTTTACGCCATAACGATAAGAATTAAGAAAATAATCCCCTTTGTTTTTATATTTAGAGTGTGTGTCATTCATTTCAGATACATGTTTTACGTGTCCTCCCAAACGATACCCAGCATAAACTCCAGCACCAAGCCTAAACATTTTATGATTAACACCCCTATTTTTAGACCCAAAATGAACCATGGGCATAATGCTAAGATTGATAAAAGGAACTGTTGTTTTACTTTTAATATAATCTGCCCCTAAAGTATCAGAACTAAATACAACATCATTTGCTGTTTGCATAACACGAGTAGATTTATCGGCATATTTAAAATTATACCATGAAAAACTAGCTGCAATATCAATAGATACTGGCTTTGTAAAATACCATCTTATTCCACCACCAAGAGCCACATTCCATGAGCCCCATGGCTTAACAGAATACTGCTCAGCATTATCATTTGGAAACTTTCCTTTTTCAAGATAATTATTCATACCTAATTCCATAAGTGTAAATCCATGCAAAGTTTTAGGTTTTCTGAAGTTTATATCTTTACTAATATCTATGCAAATATCCGTATTTTCATCGTCCTCTACCCCCTTTACATCGACGAATAGTTTTTCATCAATATTTTTTACAGAAATATTAATTACAGAGTCCATTCCCTCTAGGCTAACTTCTAGTTGATCGAATATCTTATCTAAGTTATCCATTACGGCATTTAATTCACTGTTAACATTTTCAATGTCATTAAGATCGCTTACAACTATCATTATTTCTGATTTATCCTTAGCCTTAATTCTAATAGTATCATCAATCTGAGAATTATAAATTGATGCTGATAAATTTATCGAGATTAACAAGCTTCCTAAAACTACTGCAATAATTACTTTTTTTTTCATAATACACTTCTTTAAAAATTCTTTTATATTTTTTAAATCGTTTACATAACGTATTAAGATATGAAAAAGTTACATTTTATTTTAAATAATACTTGTAAAAGCATAAGTTTTAGCTGCGATGCAGTGCGATGCGACACATTGCAAACAGTGGAAGTAATACCAATTAAATTACAAAACACCCTATTGGATGTTGTAATTATTTTTTGCATATGCAAGGCAAAAAATTGCGACATAGCAATAGTTACGTCAATATTTTTTAACGAAGCAAATGCGTAAAATAATCAATTTATATCGGGTGCTTTGTGATTAAATTGGTATAAGCTCGTTAACTCTATTCTTGCAAACACTAAATAACTTATTATCACAGATATTAGATTACACTGAGTATCCAGTATTATTATTTCTTTAAGAAGGGTTTTTAAACAATGATTCTTCAATAACTCTTTTGAGCTCTTCAACTGCATTTTCTTGTGGGACATTCTTAACCACCGCTGTTTTCCCTTTATAAATATGCACTTTATCTTTTGCAGCACCAACACAACCAAAATCAGCATCAGCCATTTCGCCTGGTCCATTAACTACACAACCCATAACAGCGATTTTATATCCTTTAAGATGCGAAAACTCTTTTTTTACTGCTTTTGTAAGTTTTTGAAGATCATAATTTGTTCGTCCACAACCGGGGCAAGAAATAAACTCTGCTTTTGTGTATCTGAGACCAATAGCTTGTAGTAAATCAAGGGACAGCTGAACCTCATCAGTGTTTTTATTGGGAATAGTAATCCAAATACCATTAGCAAGTCCGTCAATAAGTCCAGAACCAGGAAAAATGCCTATTTCTGAAATCAAATCATCTTCATCAATTGAATTACAGTGGTATTTTAACAATATTGGTAAATTTTTATTGATTTTTTTTAGTTCTTTATAAAAATATCGAAGTTCTCCTAATGGATTTTCGGTTGAAAACTCAAGAATGGGAATAATATTTGGTTTTGTAAAAAGATCTTTAATTAAAGTTTTATGAATGTCAAATGTATTTAAACTAACAAAAGTATAAGTGCCAGCTAAAAGTTTCTGTTTATCTATTTCCGAAAAATTAATTATGGGGTATAGATTTGATGGTTTACCAGCGGTTTCAATTAGTTTATAATTTGCAATACCAGGTTTATTAGGATTAATATTGCCAATATTACTATTATCGTAAAAAATAATATCTGCATCGGACTCTGGATTATTTGATACGATAATTGTTTTTTGATTCGTTATTGGGATTTGTTTTAGTTTTTGTTCAAAAGCATAAGGATTATATGTGTTTTTTGCTTGAGTAACAACTTGATATTTAAAAACACGGTTCTCGAAAGAACTTAATATTTTTTTTCCAAAAATAATTTCATTTTCAGGATTTTCAGTTAGGGATACTCTTAATGTATCTCCAATTCCATCACTTAATAAGGCTCCTATACCAACAGCTGATTTTAATCGACCGTCAATATCGGCACCAGCTTCGGTAACACCAAGGTGTTGCGGAAAAACCATTGCATTTTCTAACATTCGAGCATTAAGCAAGCGACAAGCATAAGTCATAATCCTAGTGTCGCTAGCTTTCATTGACAAAACTAAATTATAAAAATTTTCAGCTATAAAAATATCAACAAATTCAAGTGCCGACTCAACCATTCCTTCAGGTGTGTTGCCATAACGAGTTAGGATTCTATCACTTAATGAGCCGTGATTTGACCCAACTCTAATAGCAGTACCATTTTCTTTGCAGATTTTTATCAAGGGTAAAATACGCTCATGAATTTTTTCCAGCTCTAATTTATATTCTGTATCTGAAAACTTCACCTCCTTAAAAGATGCTCGTTTGTCGATATAATTTCCAGGATTTATTCTAACTTTTTCAACCACTCTTGCAGCTTCTTCAGCGATTACAGGATTAAAGTGAACATCAGCAATAAGAGGTTTTTTGTATCCATCTGCATATAGCTGCTTTTTTATTTCTTTAAGTGCTTCAACATCGAGAATACGTGGTGTTGCAATTCTAACAAAATCGACACCAGCATCAAATATTGCTTTTGATTGTTTTACTGATGCTTCAATGTCTGTTGCAGGAACATTAGTCATACTTTGCAAACGTATAGGATTTAATAATCCAATAGAAAGATCCCCTATTTTAACTTCACGACTAGGAAATCTTTCGTAATTGTGGATATCTATACAATACTTATTAGGAAAACTACTCATTTATATAAAATTATACACAAAGATAAACAAATGAATTTCTTTATGAAACTGTTTTTCAAGATAATGCAGAATACTATAAGAACACAGGCTTATACCTAAAGAGATAATATTCCGTATTATTCTAATTTTTAGTCCTGAAACACATAAGAACCTGAATAAACACTACCATTAAAATCTATATACAGCATATATATCCCCGGTTTTTGATTGCCAGAGACTTTAGATATAGGAATCAGATTTTCTCCTTTTTCTAACATCAATGTTTCGCTGGCAACAATTTCACCAATAACATTATATACACTTACCTTAGCTGAACCTTTATTTGGTGCATCAAAAATTAGTTTTGCGTTTAAATTCCCAGGATTTGGATAAATAGACAATTCATTTTTGATGGTTGTATTTTGCACATTACTATTATTATATTCTGAATTATAATTAATCCTCCAGCCATCGCCAAGAGTACTAGTAGATGGGGCAAAAAACCTCACTATAACAGTTTCTGCATCCACTATTAAAGTTTGATCTGGCACATTTTCATGATTGTATGTTGCGATAAGGTTTTGAGATTTAATTTCATCTTTGTAAATATCAACAAAATCCATTCCTTCAGCTAAATCAAAATGCTCAAAATCTATATAAATAGTGTTTTTATTTTCGGGTTGAATTTTCCAGTTGCATAATGTCGTTCCTCTATATTGACACAATTTGCTTCCATCATCAAAACTACCAGCAGGATCTGTATAAATATGGTTTGACATACAATTTCTAGTTTTATAATTAACAGTCCAACCATCTGCTGTTAAACTATCATTGGTAACAAACTCTATTGTCATTTTACCCACAATAGATTCGTATTCACTTTTTGGTAAACTATCTGCATCTAAATATGCTAGTAAATTATTTTCTTCAGGAGAGCCAGCCCATATCTTTAAGTAATCCCCTTCTGCCAAATCAAATTTAGTAAAATTAAGGTAAACAATTTTACTGCATTCAGGCTCTATTATGTATGTACAAGCAGTATTATTTTGATAATTTTCATAAGAGCTTCCATCTCCAAATGATCCATCATTACCACCAATAAAAGTTAATCCATTGCAGTACTGAGGAAAATTAGCATCTGGATATACATTAGTTAAAGCATGTTGCCATTGATTATAGTTTCCATCACTATTTCCTGGAGTAGCAGAAGTTCCCAAAGCATCAAGAGTATAAAACCCGTTACCATATCCACCCCAACCCCAGTTCATGTGAAAATGATCATCTCCCTGATAACCGTCACAGTTCCAAGCGTGTCCAGCTTCGTCAGAATATCCAGCATAAAATACAGGTCTGTTTAGGTCTATCTCATTTCGCAATATAGCTTTCCAATCTGTTTCAGAGTATTCCTCTTTACTTAAATATTCAATATTATCTTTATAACTAAAATAATTTATCAATCCCATTGCCACATCTGCTGGCCAGGCTCCTGAACCTTCGACACTCCAGTGCATTTTCGCAGCTACTCCAGCATGGAAACACATTTTTGCTAATTCATCGTTTATTTGCCCACCTTCATGTGGCATTGAATACCAATCATAAGTATTTTGTCCAAAATTTATCGTAACGTCTCCATGACCACCATTTTCTTCTGAAGTGTGAGTATATGATCCAGTACCTGCATTAGGCCAGTTATAATATTTCATTATCTGCAACATTGCAATTGCAGAACAGCCAACTGGACACCGACTATCATAACCTTGATATGCTCCTTCGCCTACAGGACACATCCCATTGTAAGGAAAACCCTGATTCCATTTAATAGGATCTAACAATCCAGCAACAGTAGTTTTTGTATCATACTTTTCTTGTGGATTAAAATCAGTTAATTCTCTCCATTCGGTAAGTGCGTCGTTAGATTTCGCCAATTTATTTTTGCTGGCTTCTAAATTGATAAAAGAATAATAATCTAATAAATATTGCTGCGAAGCCGAGATATTACCAATATTAAATCCCGACACAAAAGAATATGCTAAAATAGGCTTTACATTATCATCAGACGAAACAATAACAAATCCTTCGTCATTATTGATGTTAAACACATAAAAAGCTGGCACCGTAATTGTTGATGGGTCAAGAATACAAGTTAATGCTATTTTATCAAAATTGACAGATTTGGTTTTATCTAAACTAGTTAATGCCTGAAAATAATAGTTTTTAGCAACTGTTTGGGCAAGGCTCTTTGGAACTTCTTTTGCAATTAACGAGATAGTAAAGATTAGAAATATGATTATTAGAAATTGTTTTTTCATTCTTGTAATTTTAATAAAAATTTAATGTGCAAAGTTAAACATTTTATTACTTTGTAATTTTAAATTTACAAAATAGATGTTTATAAAATGTTAAACCATCATATATTAGATTGCCTCATAAACAACATTGTGTCTTTTCATATCTTGGATCTCCAAAATATATTATTAGGTCTTTAGAAAACCCAAAATCTTCTACTTGCATACCAATAAAGCTAAAATCTACAGCTGAATTATTATTCTCATCATGAAAAATAGATATTGCATAAATTCCATTAGGGGTGTTTTTTTTGTAAATTAGGATAAATTTTAACCCATTGATGTTCAAAAGTAATTATTGTACCAATAATATGATGTCCCCCACTTCCATATTTCATTAAATCGTCTGGTTTCTCATAGGAAAACTCTAACAAACCAGAATCTGTCATTGTTGCCGTTGTTTTTGCAGTCGAAAAAGCATTTTTATTATAAATATTAACTAAATAATGATTACTAGTAGCTGTATTTGAAAACATTACTACATAAGAATCATTACCAACAATAGTATGTGAAATAAATTTATTATTAAGTTTATAAACAACTTTAGTTCTTATTTGTGTGTCGTTTTTAGTGTAAATAAGTTGGTTATTGTCGTTATATATTTTCATTGTGGAGGTAATCTTCCAAATACCTTCAATGGGGTCAAGCTTATCGGTTGCACTAATAAAATATGCTTCCCACTCTGATTGTGTTGTAAAAGCTTGACTGAATACACAAAATGAATAAAACATAAATAATACTGTTATTAGTGTTTTCATTTTAACTCTTGTTTAAATTAATTAGTGAATTATTTGTTTTTACTTCTAACATTCGTACGCTAAAAACAAAAACCAGTCCAAATACTATCACAAGAAATAAAGCTTTCTATTGTTTCCCAATAAAAACCTAACCGTCAAATATTATATGGAATTCAGGTTATAAATAATATTTCATTTTAATATTTTGCGTAGTATTCCCCTTTTTAGTAAAGGTACATTCTTTATATTTTGGAGGACCAAAGTAAATTCTTGGGTTTTGAGAAAAACCGAAACCTTCTACAGGCATACCAATAAAGCTAAAATCTACATCTGAATTATTATTCTCGTCATGAAAAACTGATATTGCATAAGTTCCATCAGGAATGTTTTTTGTTTTAATCAGAGTACTTCCTTTTTCAGCAACAGTACTACCCGCATCGGCATATCCCGATTTTGAGTTAAATTTAGACCCATCTTTAAAAACCGCCCACTTAATTGTTCCTTTTGAATTTCTAATATTATTAACATTAATGGTTATAGAAGTTTGTTGAGAAAACATTGACACACTCATTAACAAACATAGTACAGCAAATAAATATTTAAGTTTCATACTAAATGTTTTTTAGAAATTGTAAATATAACAAAAGTAAGGGATTGATGTTGTGGAGTCAAAACTATTTGTTAATTTTGTTTTGTGAGTTTAAACATAAACATATTACGTCGAATAACTCCCCGCTGGGTGGTTTTTACAATTGATATGACAATTAGTTTTTTGTCATTAATTTTGGCTTACTATTTACGATTTAACTTTAAAATGCCTTCAAATGAGGTAGAATCGTTGCCATTTGTTATTTTATTTGT
>JAQUBO010000075.1 GCA_028686735.1 Bacteroidales bacterium | reverse complement strand
ATTGCAATTGCCCGAAATAAATCTAGACCAAAATTTCGTTTTTCAATATCTTTAAAAAATGCAAACAATTTTAGTAAAGTAGTTTGAAAATTAAATAAAAAAAGCAAGAAAAGAGAATTTAGTTTTTACAATTTCTAAAAGTCTCATTCTTGCTTTTAAAGATTTTTAGGAATCACTATTCCTGATCTAAGTTTTCTGTTTCTTCAGCGGTTTGATCTTTTGATCTTACATAAAGCATCCAGTTCTGATTTCCGCTTCTCCAGTGATATCCAAGTGAAAAGTCAAGTGGTTTAACTTCAGAATTTTGATATTCTTCATTAAGGTCTTTTTGGAATAAATAAGTTGATTTAAAATCTGCAATAGGTTTTTCGTAAACTCCATAAAGATAATGGTCAAAATCATCAAGGAAGTATCTATATGGAATACCTGTATCATCTTCAAGAACAGCATCTGCATTATCTAAAACAAGATTTCTGATATTTGAAAATGTCTCGTAATGGCTTAAATATGATGCTGATTTAATAAAAGTATTATTTGTTCTAAGGTTTTGTAAATATTGTAAAAAAACTGGGTTTTGAGCAAATCCATCATCAGAAATATTTGCATAAAAATAAGTAAGATTTTTAAGCTTATCATCGCCGTTTTTACGAACTTTAAATTTTATACATTCGCTAACCTCTAAGGAATTAGTAGGTTCTTCAATTTCAGTAAAACTTATGCCATCATTTTCGAGGCGGTAATATCCAAAATCATAAATTTCATGCCCTGTTCGGTGTAAAAAAACATATAATAAAGGCAAAACACCGTCAACTTTGTGTTTTCTTAAATCTTGATCCATATTTCCAGTAATAAAATAACTTCTTTTATAAATATCTCTAAGAGCAAAATTTACTGCATCAAGATATCCTTTAAGATTATCTTCATCAAGATTATATAAATCAGGAATTGTACCGAGTTTCTCCATTGCTACGAGAATATATTCGTTAGCATCAGGAAATAAATGATAAGCATTTAAATAATCTGGTCCCGAAAACGGATAAAACAGTAATAAAGTATCATTAATTTTTGGATTTAACTCCTCAACCGACCATTTATCCATTAAAGACAACCTTTCGTTAGTAATTCTATTCCAGGGAGTATCAATCGAAATTTTATAATCATCCCAAAAACTCATGTTGTCAGTAAATACATTTTTAAACGCCTCTGCCTGATCGCCACCAAGCAAAGCAGCAATTTGGTCTAAAGTTGTATCTTTAGGGTAAGTAATTTTTACTTCATTTAATACAGTATCATTCGTTTTGTCCGCTTCATTTGATTTGCCTCCCGAATTACACGAAAAAATGACACTTGAGAATACTATAATCACAACTAAAAAAAATATTAATCTTGTCTTCATCCTATGTTTTTTTTAAATTTTGGGTAAAAATACACTTATTTTAATAAATAAGACAACCAAAACTTAATATTTTCGTCAATACGTTAATTATAATTGATAAAAACATTGTATATTTACATCAATTATAATAAGATAGTTATTTAATAAATTACAATTAAAAGGAATTATACATGAAACATATTGTTGCAATAACATTTTTGTTATTTACATTATCTACATTTTCGCAAACAGGATTAGATACAGAAGCATTAAAACTAAACTATACTCCTGGCGAGTTGGTGCAAATACCAAGTACAAATGTATTTATGATTGCTCCCGAACATTTTCTAATAAGTGAGAACATACCCGGTATGATACACCCAGGATCATCGACAACCATACAAGTTCAAGAAATTATCGGCACCTCATACATTATGATTGCACAAGCAATGACTCCCGAGCATTTTGAAAGTCAGAATGTTACACTAATATCACAAGAAGATGTGAAAATGGATAATGGTATGAACGGTATCCTTTACCTTGTAGAGTTTACTGTAAATGGATATGACTATGAACGACTTATGTTATTTGCTGGAGATTATAATAATACTATTTGGATAAATGCAAATTATCCTAAATCTGCCAAATCTCTTTTATATGACATTATTAAAGAAAGTTTATTAACAGCACAATACACCAAATAACTATGATAAAAAAGTTAATATTATTATGTTTATTTTTTGCACTTTGGAGTGCATTAAGTCTTTATTCCCAAACCAATATTTTAGTACACGAAATACCATATAGCACTCATGACCAAGATATGTGGGGAGCAGGAGACTCGTTTAGTTTAGATTTTGATTATGACTTATTCGATATTCAGATAGACGAAGGATTTTCCGAAGGTTGGATAGAAGACATACTTGGTACTCAATGGGGTATAGGTATCGAGATGGGAATTTGGCTTTATTTACACTCAACATTTAGCATACATGGTTTTACACTAGGTTCTGTTGATGTTGATTATCCTGTTGAGATAACCCTCGATTTTCCTGACCATTACAGTTTTGATCACGGCGAAACAATTACTATAAACTCATGGTACGAAGTGCTTGATGGATGGGCATTAGAAACACACTTCCCAACAGCTGGAGTTATTGCTCTTGACCTTGAGTATGGCTTTGGTCTTAACTTTGACATTATTGTTTGTATGATAGATTGTGAAACAATTCCAATAATACCCACATTACAGTTTCCAGTAGATCCATATTCAACAGACCCATTGCCTCACGATTCTATTGCAATTTTTTATCTAAATGGTCAAACAGGTGAGGTTGCGTATCCTTGCTTAAACGAAACTACTGGATTACCACAAATTTGTGAAGACGATCTGTTGCCCATTGTAATTCCCAACATGTTTGGTATTGGACTTACTGGAGAAATTGATATCCCTTATGTTGAAACCGATGACTGGCTCGACCCCACAACTCAATGTTTGCATGCATCTGGAACCGATGAGTGGATGTGGTTCAACCTAAACATTATGGATTTTCTTGGATTTCTTGCGGGACTTATCCCTCCTCCAAATGGTCCAGCAATCCAAGAAGCAATAGACTTTATCGAAGGTGGTACAATAGAATACGAAATAATTTCTGGTGTAAATGCCGTGATTGAATATTTTATTTTGCACATGGATTTACACATGTCAAGTTATATGACACAAGATTTTGCATTTTGCCCTACTATTTTGGCTACTCTTGCTTTTGAAACTGAACTAGAATATAGCGAAACAGACCCAGCAAATGGAAATGCATTAATTGCTGAAGGTACTTCAGACACAATAACGTTTGCCATCAACAATGACTTAAATATTACATACCCATGCTACGAATGGGACTCAATGGAGGTGTATGATGTAACTTATAATATCACATCAGGATTTTCAAACCACACGTGGGACTCAATAACTTTCGATTTTATAATTGAAGCAATTTATTTTTCAATTTACATTCCAATTGATGATATTATTCCAGTAACAAGTATGCCAGAATTTTGCTTACCCGAAATACACATAGATAACAGTGATTTAGGCATGTCACAAACCATTACTGCATGTGCTCCAGCAATTCCGACTCCGCCAATAACTTTATCAGATTATATGCCCGAAGACTATAATGCTATACCTGCTAAAGGTGGTGGCAACTCACAAACTAAAGATATCGAGTTTTGTTTCCCTACTGATTGTGAACCACTATTATCAGAAACATTTCCTCTTGGATATATTCCTCTTACATGGTATGATCAGGAATGGGATTTACAAGGATTTGTGCAAGATACAGTTTTTGATGGAACATGGCTTTTCCCACTACCTGAACTAGATATTGAAATTACAAGTTTAGATGTGCTTTGTTATGGTGATACAAGCGGTGTAATATCAGTAACCGCCATTAATAGTTCTCCCGATTTTACTTGGGAATACTCATGGGGAACAATAAATACACACCAAGGACCAACTGACGAAATAACTGTTCCTGCGGGCTATTATTTTATTACACTAACAGATACTTACGGATGTCAAGTATTTGGAGAAATGAATATTGCAGATGAAAACCCACCAATTCTCTCAAGTTTATATTCTGATGAAGTTCTTTGTCATGGTGAGGCAACAGGAAGTTTATATTCACATGTCTCTGGTGGTGTACCACCCTATACGTATGATTGGCAACCAAGCGGTAGTACCGATGCAAATCCGACAGGGGTTTATGCTGGGTGGCACTACTTAACTATAACCGACTCTGTTGCCTGTGAGCATGAAGACTCTGTATTTATTGAGGAACCTGATGCTCCAGTTTCAATGCCTTTTAGCGAAATAGGACATGTCTCATGCTATGGTTACAGCGACGGATACATAGATATTGAAATCGAAGGCGGAACTCCCCCATACTATTATATATGGTCTAATGGACAACTTACTCAAGATTTGATAAATATCCCTGCTGGATCTTATGTTGGAACTGTGATTGACTCTCATGACTGCATGCTAGAATATGAATTTGAAATTACTCAACCCGAACCTCTGTTACTAGACACTTACACACAGGAAGTACTTTGCTATGGCGAAAATACAGGATATGTTGACCTTATTGTTACAGGAGGAACTCCTCCATATCAATATGAGTGGAGCAACGGCTCATCTTCACAAGACCTTTTTGATATTTTTGCTGGAATCTACGTTGTTACTGTTACTGATGCCCATGGATGTGTTAACTATACAATGGTTCAAATTCATCAGCCAGATTTACCTTTACATGGAGATATTACTCCTACGCATGTAAGATGTTTTGGCGAAGGAAACGGAATTGCAGACCTTAATGTATTTGGTGGAACTCCTCCATACTACTTTAGTTGGAGCAATGGCGAAATATCTGAAGATATTTATGATTTGATACCTGGAATTTATAGCGTAACAATAAATGACGCACACGATTGTGTTACAGCAGATACTGTACAAATATTCCAAGCAGATGCTCCAATGGTGGGCACTATCACAGGTAATGATGTAACTTGTAATGGTGGAAATGATGGAAATGTTTACATATCTGTAGCAGGCGGTATTCCTCCTTATAATTTTGAATGGAGTAATGGTAGTTGGCAAGAAGATTTAGTGGGTGTCGAAGCTGGAACATACACTGTTACAGCAACAGATCAGAACTATTGCCACTATACTATGACATTTGATGTATTAGAACCAGACCCATTTTATATTCAAGCAATGGATGATCCAACTATTTGTTATGGACAATCCACAGAAATAGGAATAGGAATAATTACAGGTAGTGTTCCTCCTTATACTATTGTTTGGAGTAACGATGACAATGGTATGACAAGTTTGGTAAATCCTACAGAAACAACCACATATACTGCCCAAGTTGTAGATGCAGAAAATTGCGTAAGCAAAGAAATAGAAATAACAGTAAACGTCCTAAAGCCACTAACTATGGAGATATATGCTGATCGTGATACGGTTTGTCCTAAAGACACTGTAAACTTTGAGGTAATTATTGAAGGTGGTGGACTTGACGGAACACAAGTGTATCTTAATGATTCGCTAATGACACTACCAGTTTCGGTAAGTGTTGAAAATGATACTACTTTTGAATTTTTAGTATATGATGCTTGTGGATATGATAGTATAGTATTAGAATATCCGCTGTTCACATATCCTTTACCACCTGTTAACATCAGTGCAGATCCAACAAATGGCTGTACACCTTTAACTGTACAGTTCCACGAAAACAGTCCTAATATTGGACAAAAATATATTTGGAATTTTGATGAAGGAGACTTTGAAAATCTATCTTTTGACAAACATCCAAAGCATACTTTTTATAATGCAAGAACCTACCATGTGGGTTTAGAAGTAATTTCAGATGAATCATGTAGCATCGATACAACTATTGCAATTACTGTATTCCCAATTCCAATAGCTGAGTTTAGAGCAAATCGAACAAACATTACTATGGCAACTCCTATAGTTTACTTTACTAACTATTCTGAAGGAGCGTTTTTCTACAATTGGGACTTTGGAGATGGTACACAAAGTAATGCTGCTAACCCAAGTCATGTTTTTACATTACCTGGCAGCTATTATGTTAATATGCAAGCAACCTCACTTTATGGTTGTACCGACTCTACCGGTGTTGATGTATTTGTTTCAAATGAATTAGCAGTTTATGCACCTACTGCATTTACTCCAAACCACGATAACTTAAATGAAACTTTCAAAGTTATTGTTGATGGTGTCAATATTGAGACATACTCTCTTGCAGTTTATAATAGGTGGGGTGAAACTGTTTTCTTCTCTGAGTTATACTCAGAAGAGTGGGATGGTAGATACTTGGATAATGAATGTCCAGAAGGCGTTTATAAATGGGTTCTTACTTTTATTGATCTTTATGGTAACGAACATACAAAAACAGGAAATGTTACTATATTAAGATAACTAACTTTTAAAAGACAAAAACACCGTAATTATGTTTTCTTAGTAATTATGGTGTTTTTTTATTAATTTTGTAAAAAAATATTTTTATGAATAACAAATTACCTTTAATACAGGACGCCAACTTAACTAACAAAGTTGTATTGGTGCGAGTTGATCACAATGTTGTAAAATCAGGAATGATACACGACCCATATCGAATAGATGCGACAATAGGAACTTTATTTCACATCCTTGCTAAAGGTGGCAAGATAATATTAATGACACATGTCGGAAGGCCTAAAGATAAAGATACGGGACATATTATAATTGATGAGAAAACATCTGTAAAACCAATTGTTGATTATTTAAGTAATAAACTTCACATTAACATTGAAACACCAGAATTTTATTCGCATAAAGATCAAGGATATTTAAGCATTGAAACAAATATAAACCACGCTATAAAACGACTTAAAAACAGTGAAATTGACGCTATCTATTTGCCGAACACGCGTTGGTTTAAAGGAGAAGAAGCAGGTGAAGTTGAAATGGACAGATTTGCAAACCAACTGGCAGGACTTGCAGATCTTTATGTCAATGATGCTTTTGGAAGCTGGCAACCTCACGCCTCAACAGTAGGAATTAATAAATATTTGCCATCCTATGCAGGTTATCTGATGCAAAAAGAAATTAAAAATCTCGAAAGGCTTTTTAATGCCGACAAGCCTTTTCTTGCAGTAGTTGCTGGTAGTAAGTTTGATACAAAAATAGATCCTTTATATGCTCTTTTAAAGAAAGCAGACAACCTAATACTCGGTGGCGTAATGTACAATGCTTATTTATGTGCAAAATACAGCATTTCAATAAAAGGTGTTAGCGATAGTGATATCGAGCTTGCAGGCGAATTTGTTAAGTTTTCAGAAAAATATCCTAATAAAATTGTAGAACTGCCATTTATTGTGGAATCCGATATCTTGGGAGCTAAAGAAACTGGTAAATACAGAGTGCTAGATATTCGTAAATTAAAAAAAGGAGACACGCTTAACTACATACTTGATGTTGCTCCTGAGTCTTTTGAAGAAGAACACGTAAAAGATGTTTTTCATAAAGCAAAAACGATATTTGTTAATGCAGTCATGGGATTTACACCACATTTTAATGATGGTACAATTGCTCTCGACACACTTACTGATGAAAACCCAGATGCTGTAAAACTATATGGCGGTGGCGACACAATGCAGGAGTTAAAACGCTTACTACCTGGGCTTTACATTATGGCACTTGACTGTCCTAACTACTACATTTTTACAGGAGGTGGAGCCGTTTTAAAGGCTATTGAGCAAAACTCACATACTGGTATTGCCCCTATTGCCGAACTTATAAAAAGAAGTGGAGATAAATAATCTCCCCGTCTTTTTTAATAAGTCATATTTCTTATTTTATTGCAATACTTTTTGTAATTTCTCCCTCAGTAGTAGTTATTTTAACAAAATAATTTGCTTTTCCAAGTCCACTAATGTCAATAACTTCTTTTGTACTATTTGCATCTAAAGATAAAACAACTTTCCCTAGTATATCAAGAATAGACACTGAAATAAGCTCATCTGCTTCAATTGTTATTTGTTGCGAGGCAGGATTAGGATAAATTTTTACTTTTTGATAGATACTCTCATTTATGCTTGTGCCGTTATCAATAGTAATATACCCAGATTTAGTAATCTCGTCAGAACCTCCATCATTTGCAACAACTAAACTCACATCATAAACACCTTCTACCGCATAAGTAACTGTTGGGTTTTGATCTGTACTTGTAGCAGGAATTCCTCCAGCAAACGACCAAATCCACGAAGTTGGATTATTAGTACTATTATCAGTAAATGTAATTGGTGTGCCGGCTGTTGTTGTTGTCGGATTTGCAGTAAAGTCAGCAACTGGAGCAGGAGGCAAAACAATAACAACTAAAGATGTATCATCTGTTACTTGACTTTGAGGTATGGGAGTTCCAAAAGCATTTAAGTAAGGCGTAATAACTAATGTTAATTGATACTCTCCTACTGTTGTTGGGGTGCCTGAAAGTTGACAACAATAACGAGTGTAAGGTTCGGTAACAACAAAAAACTCCTGACTCTTACACCATGTTAAGCCCTCAGGTAAACCTTGCACATCGTCAATTCTTATTTGATAAATTACAGGAAGTCCTACATACTCGGCAGGAGGTATTACTGTAACAGTTTCGTCATAAAACTCTCCAACACTTGCAGTTGGCAGTTCCAAAGGGCAAACTTCTCCTGGATTGTCCTCTTCGATACAAGCAACGTCTGGAGTACAAGGAGGATCACAAATTTGAGCATTTAATTGCAATGTAAAAATTGCAAACAAACTAATTAATGTAATTGTAAAATTTTTCATAAGGTTCATTTTTAATTGGTTAAACAAAATTATATTTGTGCACTAAGTACTATTTCAAATCTTCGTGGAGCGTGCATATCCCCAGGACGACCAACATATTCGCGATTTAGTATATTTTTTACAATAAACGAAGCTCTTAATCTTTCGCTAAATTTAAACCCAAACCTTAAATCAACATTTAAGTATTGTCGCTTAGCATTTTCAATTCGATAATCCCAATATCCAGGTAAAATCATGCCTGAAAACAACTGGTAAAACGCATAATCTGAAGAGTTTACTGTTTCAGGATCTCTCTCATCACAGAAAAGGCGGTCGATATTTTCCATTGCAGAGCGCCAAATAACATTTGCCCCAAATGTAATCCGCTTCGACTCTAAACTAATATCAGCTTTAAGTGTATGTCGCTGTCTATATTTTAATAATGAGGACGTACTTGAGGTAGTCGTATCAATACCATTTCTTAATTTAGAATCGTTAAAAGTATAACCAACCATAGTTGTAAGAATGTTTTTGCCGAGTTTACCTCCAATAGTAGCAGAAAGATCAAACCCTTGAATACGAACATCTCCATAATTTTGCGATTGGAAACCTATTACAGGATCAACAGTATCTGTGTTTTCATAAGACATATAAGTATCTGGATTAAACACACCAAATGTAAACTCCATCATGTTATTAATGTCTTGATTGTAAATAGCCAAATCGGCAAAACCTCTCCACTTACCAAGTTTATATGCTTGTTTTACTCCAACTTCTGCACTCCAACCACTTTCTGGAATTAATCTAGGATTAGGTAAAATATTCACCATTCCTAAAGAAGTAGCAGTATATTTTTCGGCAATTGATGGAAATCTATATCCTTGTCCAAAAGAAGCACGCAAAAAAGTTCGTTCTGTTGCCTGATAATTTAATCCAGTTCTAAAAACAGGTCGAATAGGAATTTCAAGACTATTATCTCCCATATTAATGTTGAATGCAGATTCTGTTTGTATTGAATCAAGAAGGAAGTACTCCCCTCTTAAACCAAAGTTTGCTTTAAGCCTTCCAAACCTAACGTCCAATTGCGAATATACTGCAAGGTTAGTACTATAATGGTCTCCAAACAAGTTTGCTTGTACGGTACTGGGTGCATAAACCGCCCCAGCAGCAAGATTCCATTTTTCGGCAATAACTGTTTGATATTGATACTCCATATAATAACTATGTGAAGTACTATTTTTAGATGTATCTGTTGGCATTACATTTTCAGTTCTAAAATATCTTGTTCTAAGGCTATATTTAGAACCATTTGGTTTATAATAATATATAAATGGGTCAATATTCATGCGATATCCCTGGGTAGGCACAATAGCACCTAATGATTTATTGGCCAGATAAGGAGTTGTATCTGAAGCCCACATAAAAAAGTCGCTCATGTCTATTGCCATAAAATTGGAATTTACACCAACGGCAAGTCCATTTACTTTTTTACTTCTATAGCGAATATTTGCATTAAATCTACTGCGTTTTTCAAAATCCATTTCTCTGTAACCCTCATCAATAAAATGATTTCCCCCCATACTTAGGTCCAGATTATCGAATTTTTGACTATGCGAAAAACTTATTCCAGAATACATTGGGTTTCGTACAAAATAAAAAACCTCATCTCTAAGCAAAACATTAAAATTACTATTTCCTCCGTTATAAAACTCCTTCGCCCACCATTTATATCTCTCGTCCTTTGGCGACCCGTAAATGCCGTTAAAGTAACTAATTTTGGTTACTGGCTTATCAGTAGGATAAGCGGACCTAACATTGATAACTCCACCAATAGCTGAAGAACCAAAAAGAACAGAACTTGCTCCTTTTAAAACCTCAACCTGCGAAATGTTTTCTACAGGAATATAATTCCACTTTACATCGGCAACATCGGCAGACATAATGGGCAGATCGTCCATTAAAATAATAACACGACTTCCAGCACCATAACTCCATCCAGTACTAGACCTAATACTAGGTTGCTTATCATTTATATCGACTCCTGGAACCTGATTTATTGCATCCGACATATCGAATGAATTATTGTTATCAATAGTTGATGGCTTAATAACCTCCATAGAAACAGTAATGTCAGAAAGTTTTTGCTCATACTTACCAGCACTAACGACAATCTCATCAATAATCTCAGCCTTTTGAAAAATCTCAACATCCAAGTTAACTGGTTTCCCAACCTCTAATTCAATGGATTTAGATATTTCTTCATATCCAATATAAACAAATTTTACAATATAAGAACCTGGGTATAGTGCAATTTTATAATTGCCATCAAAATCTGTTGCTGTACCCAATTGCTTACTGTTAACCAACAATTCATCTGCGTTAGTGATAATAATATTTACACCATATAAAGCATCTTGATTTTCTTTATCAATAACTTTACCGCTTAACAATACTGTTTGTGAGAATAATGCACAGTGAATAAGTAATATACCTACTAACAAAAGAAAAATTTTCCTCATATTACAATAATAATGATTAATGAAGACAAAAATAAGAAATTTTCTTACTTTCAATTTATTTTATTGTGTGTATCTGTCGTTATTTAATATAATTACGTATTATTACGTATTGGTATTTATTTTGGTTTATTGTACACTAGTTGCCCTCTTTTATATCTAATAAAGCTTTACAATTTACTTCTTATAGCTTTAAGACTAGGTAATTCTTTGCCTTCGATATACTCCAAAAGAGCCCCTCCTGCTGTAGAAACATAGGATATTTTATGAGCAAGTCCATATTTATTTAGTGCTGCAATACTATCGCCACCTCCTACAAGTGAAAATGCACCTAAATCAGTTGATCTTGAGATAGCAAGAGCAATTTTAATTGTTCCGTTACAAAAATGATCCATTTCAAAAACACCCATTGGACCATTCCATAATAGGGTATTTGATTTCTCGATAACTCTATTAAATGTTTCTGCTGATTTAATGCCAATATCAAGCCCCATCCAGCCTTTAGGGATTTCATTTATTTTACAATGTTTAATTTTTGCATTATTATCAAACTTGTTGGCAATCACACAATCTATGGGTAAATAGAGTTTAACATCGGTACGCATGGCTTGTTCAAGTATTTCTGATGCAACAGGCACATAATCTTCTTCTACCAATGAATCACCAATACTTCCCCCCATAGCTTTAATAAAAGTAAATGCAATTCCTCCACCAATTATAAGATTATCAACTTTTTCCATTAAAGCTCTAATAATATCAATTTTTGTAGATACCTTAGATCCACCAACAATTGCAGTAAAAGGTTTTTCACCTTTATATAAAACTCTGTCTATATTATTTATCTCACTTTCGACAAGATATCCTAACATTTTGTCATCTGGAAAAAATTTTGCAATCATATATGTTGAGGCATGTGCTCTATGTGCTGTTCCAAACGCATTCATAATATAAACATCACCCAAACTGGCAAGTTGTTTAGCAAATCCCTCATCATTTTTTATTTCAAGCGGATTAAACCTAAGATTTTCAAGTATCATAACTTCGCGAGGTTTCAAAGTTTTTGACATTTCAAGAGCCTCTTTTCCAATACAATCGGGTGCAAATTTAACTTTTGTTTCAAGAATTTTTGAAAGATAAGGAACAATATGCTTAACTGAATATTTTTCCTCATACTCTCCTTTAGGTCGTCCAAGGTGGGTCATAAGAATTACAGAGCCGCCATCTGCGAGAATTTTTCGTATTGTTGGAATTGCAGTAATAATTCGAGTATTATCAACAATTTCATTGTTTTTATCCAATGGCACATTAAAATCGACTCTAATTAGTGTTCTTTTTCCATAAAAATTATAATCATCAATACTAAAAGACTCAACTATTGCTTTTATCGAAGGTAGGTTTTTCTTTTCAAAATACTCAAGTAAAGCTCCACCAGCCGAACTTATATGGGATATTTTATGTGTAAGACTATATTTATTAATAGCACCAATCGTGTCCCCACCACCAACTACAGAATACAGACCTTTGTCGGTTGCCCGAGCCACCGAAAGAGCTAGTTTAAGTGTTCCGTACGAAAAATGCGGCATTTCATAAACACCTAAAGGACCGTCCCAAAGCAAAGTTTTAGAATCGTCAATTATTTCAGCAAAAACATCTACTGTTTTAATCCCAATATCCAAAGCTATCCAGCCATCTGGAATTTCGGAGAACTCACAATGTTCGATATTTGCATCATTCCCATTTTTATCTGCAATTAAGCAATCTACAGGTAATTGGATATTAACATTAAATTTTTCGGCAGTTTCGAGTATTCTTTTTGCAACACTAATATAATCTGTTTCAACAAGTGAATTACCCACATTATAACCTTTAGCAAGAGCAAAAGTAAATGCAATACCACCACCAATCAAAAGCTTATCGATTTTTGGTAACAAAGCTTCAATAATCCCAATTTTTGCAATTATATTGTCTCCACCTATCATCAGAGTAAAAGGCGATTCTGGATTTTTAGTAAGCTTATCAAGTTTTTTTAATTCATTTTCAAAGACATATCCAAACATTTTATCGTAAGGAAAAAACTTAGAAATAACTGCCGTTGAGACATGGTTTCTATGGGCAGTACCAAAAGAATTATTTACATAACAATCGCCAAGTTTCGATAGCTTTTCAGCAAATTTTTCATCACCATCAAATTCTTCTTTAAAAAAACGGAGGTTTTCAAGTAACATAATTTCGCCAGCTTTAAGCGATTGTGAACATTTGAAGGTTAACTCCGAAACAGGGTCTTCACAAAACTTTACTTTTCGTCCAATTAACTTCTCAATAGTTGGCAATATATGTTTTAACGACCTGCTCTCTTCATATTCTCCATTAGGTCTTCCCCAATGCGTAAGTAAAACTATTGAGCCGTTTTCTGATAAGATTTTTTGAATAGTTGGCAGTGATAATTTTATTCGTGTATCATCAATAGTGTCTCTATCTTCATTAGTTATGGGAACATTAAAATCTACTCTTAACAATACTCTTTTATCTTCAAAATTATACGAATCTAAGTTGCTCATAAATAGTCGTTTAGTTGTTATTGCATTAAAAATAAATATTACCTTACAAACTTAATAAGTTTAAATCATTTTATTGTATTAAAAATGTTTATTTTATCACATTCGACTAAATAATTTTTGCTCAAAAGATATCGCAAACCCATTCAGCATGTTTCACATTTCACTTATAATTAGCTTTCTATCACTGCCTAAATGCCGACCTATAATTCCATTAAAACGCACAAGCTACACTGTTTTTCGATGCGTTTTGTACTAAAGAACACTATCGAAATCAATTTAAAAAAAACGCTCATCCGTCAGCTGACGGATGACTGTTTCAGAAATGAGAGTAACGCAGAAATAAGCGTAGCAATTCACGAATACCCATAAAGTATATAAATATTTATGAGTAATTTGACGTTTTAGCTACGCTGAGCTCGTAAACTCGGTTCTTGCAAAAACTTATTATAAGCATTTTATTCCCACCCCTATCGTCTAATAAGTTTTTGTATTATACTCTTATCTTTAAACTCTACTTTTATAAAATATGTTCCGCTAGCAAAATCTTTAGTGCTAATAATAAAGTTTTCAGCATTATTATCTGCAATATGTTCGTAAATAACTTCTCCCAAAACATTTACAATTGTCAACTTTAATATTGGTTCGTCCCCAGCAGCTATCGTAACTTGAGTTTCTGTTGGATTTGGATACATAGAAAAGCTACTAGTCTCATTTCCAACTGTACTTGTCCAATAAACTTCTATTGTTTCACTTGCGTAACAGTTAAAGTTTTCTGTAACCGTAATATAATATGCGTCAGGAACTAAATTTACCAACTCTAAAGAAGTTTCCATTGCATCATGATACCAAATAACTTCATAAGGTTCTGTACCACCACTTAAAGAAACAGAAATTGCACCATCAGCAGTAAATTCACCCGTTGCTGGAGTAACTATATAATTTATTTCTGGTTTTTCGCCAATAGTGATATAATCCTCCTTGATTATTTCATTATCGCCGTTTTCATTACCTGCTATCAGAGTAACAGTATATAACCCAGAAGCAGTATATTCGTATATAGGATTTTGTTCGTCTGAGGTTCCACCATCACCAAAACTCCACGCCCAGCTTGTAGGAGTATTAAAGCTCATATCCGTAAATGTAACAGTTAAATTATCACACCCACTTGTTAGGTTAGCGGTAAAGTCAGCGACAGGTGTTAAGTTCTCAGTATTAACCGTTTCGCAAGCAGTTGCTTCACAATTGTTACCGTCTGTTACAGTAAGGCAGTAAGTACCTCCAGAAAGTCCGGTAAGATTTGGACCAATTTCTTCTGATACAGGAATTGCCCAATTATAAGAATAATCAGGTGTTCCTGATAAAACACTTACAGTAACAGTTCCGTCATTTTCTCCTGGATTAGACTCAGTAGTTGAATTAATACTAATTTCAAGTTCAGGGAATATCGTTATTGTCGCAGAACCTTCGTCGCCCCAACAACCTTCGACAGATTTAGATCTAAAATAATATGTGCCGCTGCTTGAAATAGTTTCTGATGTACTTGCAGCTAAAGAACTTTCACCCCCGCTTGTAGTTCCTTGGAAATAAATAGTTCCTCCACCTCCTCCACTTGCAGTAAGTGTAATGTTACCACCACATTGAGTACCACCACCAGATACAACTACAGCATCAGGAATAGTATTTATAATAAGATTTGCAGAACCTTCGTCACTCCAGCAACCATCAGCAGATTGAGACCTAAAATAGTATGTTCCGCTGCTTGAAATAGTTTCTGATGTACTTGCAGCTAAAGTACTTTCACCCCCACTTGTAGTTCCTTGGAAATAAATAGTTCCTCCACCTCCTCCACTTGCAGTAAGTGTAATGTTACCACCACATTGAATATCGCCTCCACTTACAATTACAGGGTCAGGGGTTGTCCCTATAACTATTAAGTCCGTTTGTGTAGCGACATTACTACCCAAAGTATTTGTTGAGGTTAAAGTAACAGAGTATATTCCAGGCGTATCGTAAATATGTTCAGGATTTTGTTCTGTTGATATATTTCCATCTCCAAAATCCCATAACCAAGAGTCTGTATTTGCAGATGACTGATTAGAAAATTGAACTGCTAAATTATCACAACCTGTTGTTACATCTGCTATAAAACTTGCAGTTGGAGGTGAAGGACAGATATATGGAGCTATTGCAAAAGAGCTATTAAAATCACCTTGAAATACATCATCTATATTACTCCATATTCCTGAATACTTAATGTATGCTGTTGTTGGTAGCGTTGGAGAGACTCCACGATTTTCCGCTTGCAAAACTGCAAAAGTATCCTGTGGTGTTGTATAATGAACTTGATATCCAATAAAAAACTCTTCGGGAACAATAGTTGCAGATGCAAATGATATTTCGTTATAAGCAAAAGAACTAAAACCTGATATGTCAAAATCTTCGCTATATAATTCTGAGCCTGGCTTTCCTGAGGCAACATCCCAAATTTTCATTGTTATTATTGCATCCGTAGAATACACTTCAGCTTTAGCTACATATAAGCGAACCCCCTCAATTAAATTATTAATATGAGAATCGTAAAATTCGGCAAATTCGGCAAAACTATAGTCGTTAACACCTGTAATAAAACCCCCAGAGGTAGAATAATAAACGTTTGCTTCGGTATCACCAATATTGCTATGATATTCACAAACTATAGGAGAATTTGTAACAGTTATATAATCATTTTTAACGACCTCATCATTACCCATAATATTACTAACAGTTAGTGTAACATTATAAGTTCCGGCTGTTGCCCACGTAACTGTTGGATTTGGAGAATTACTGCCTGATGGTGTTCCGCCTTCAAAAGTCCAAGTCCAATTATCTGGTATCCCTGTTG
>JAQUBO010000271.1 GCA_028686735.1 Bacteroidales bacterium | reverse complement strand
TCTGATTTTTGAGGGCATCGAGCCCTCAAAAATACAGGGCAAGAAAGCTGCTCAGAATCTAAATGTATTCTCTGCAAAAGTGGTTGAAAAAGAATAAAAAGCGGTCAACCATATTCAGGCATCAACATACCGAATACCGACCACTGACCACCGATTACCGAATACCGACCACTGACCACCGAATACCGAATACCGACCACTGACCACCGATTACCGACCACCGATTACCGAATCACAACCTACCTCACAACAAGTTTCTTAACAAATTCGCCATTTTCTGTTATTACTTTTACTTGATAAACGCCCTGTCTTAAATTAGAATCAATAATAATCTTATTAGTATTTGATTTTTGCGAGACACAAACTCGTCCTAAGGCATCAATAATTGCAACTTTATTTATTATTTTGTCAGAGATTATTGTAAACTCCCCATCTGTGGGATTAGGATAAATTTGAAGCTTGTTTTTCGCCTCATCAGAAATAGAAGTAATTACGTTAACCTCTGCTATTCCAGACCCCAAACATCCGTTATCATCAATAATAGCTGCCGAATAAAGTCCTGCCGACAAACCACTTATTAATAAACTATGCTCATTATTTGACCAGTTAATCGTATAAGGAGCTTCTCCTCCAGTAATTATCATTTCTATTTGTCCATCTGCATTTCCTGCACCAGATTCGTGAGTAATATCAAATTCAATTACAGGTTTTTCAAAAACTGTTATATAGCTTGGCACTTCTAATTCGTCTTGTCCAAATTCACTTTCGATACTTAAACTAACTGTGTATGAGCCTGGACTTGCATAAAAATGTTCCGGGTTTTGATCATTTGACGTTCCACCGTCTCCAAAATCCCATGCCCACGATGTTGCTTCATAGTAACTTAAATCGGTAAATTGAACTGTTAAACTTCCACAAGCTTCTGTTTGACTAGCGACAAAATCAACAACTGACGGAATAACATCCTCTAAGCTAACAATAATGCAATCGTATGCCTGACAAGTATTATCACCAGTAACTGTTACGCAATATTCACCAGCATTTAATCCAACTATCGTTTCGGTATCCAAACCACCAGTCCATAATATTTCGTAAGGTTCTGCTCCTCCTGTAATTATAACCGAGGCTGTACCATCATTACCCAATACAGTTTCTTCAGTCATGCTAAGTTCAAGTGTTGGAGTTTCTCCGATAGTGATATAACTCTCATAAGTAACAGAGTTACTTCCTTCTGCATTAGTAACAGTTAAGCTAACATTGTAAATTCCAGGAACAGAGTATGTATGTATAGGATTTACTTCTGAACTTGTCGAAGATCCATCGCCAAATTCCCAAAACCATGATGTAGGATTATTGCTACTTTCATCTGTAAAATTTACTGTTAAATTATCACAACCAAAAGTTTGATTAGCCACAAAGTTAGCCATAGGTGGCGCACCGTTGGTATTTACAGTACCACATGTTTCAACAGAGCAAGCATTTGAACTTGTAACTGTTACACAATAAATGCCATTAGTTAAACCAGAGACTTCATGAGTCTGATTAGAATTAAACCACATATAATTAAAAGGTGGTTCACCTGATATAACATTAACACTTGCTGTAGCATCATTTGCTCCTGGACTAGATTCAAGTGTTGTTATGACTTCTGCAACTGGATTCTCACGAATTTCAACATTTACATCATCAGTTGATGTACATCCATTTGCATCCTCTACAACAATTGTATATGTACCTGTAGTAGTTACTTCTAAAGTTTGTGAACCAAGCGTTCCATTCCACTCATAACTCGAGTAGTCAGCACCAGCATCAAGCATTACAGTTGCATCACAATCTCCAATAATATTATCACCAATATCCACTTGTGTTGCATTATTTATTGTAACGGTAAAACTTGTTTCAGCAAAACAGTTAGGTGTTGTACCAGTTTCTGCATAAACATAAATAGTTTGTGATGATGTAATTTCTGTTCCTTCTGCAATTGGATCGACACCGTTGGGCGAAAGAAAATATTCTCCATTTGTCAAAGTCGGTAAAACATAAGAATCACAAACTGTAATATCAACTGGATTATCAACCAAAGGAGTTTCGTTTATGGTGATATTAAAACTATTCTCATTTGTACAATTTGGTGTTGTTCCGCTTTCGGCATACACATAAATAGTTTGTGATGATGTAATTTCGGTTCCAACTGCAATTGGATCGACACCGTTAGACGAAAGATAATATTCCCCATTTGTTAGTGCTGGCAGATAATAAGAATCACATGCTGTTACATTTTCTGGAGCATCTGCATTAGGTGTTTCTATGATTTCGGCTGTTACAGGAGTTCTTGAGCTAATACATTCATCTCCGTAAAAAATCTCCCAATTATAAAAATAATAATAATAATCTGTATTTCCAGCATTTGTACCAGTAATAGAAACAACATCACTAATATTATAAGGCCAACTTGTGCCTGAATTATTTCTCCATAAATTTGGAGTTGATGTTCCGCATTTTAATTGATAATTTGTCCCCGCAGAAATATCAAAATTTAGCTCAACTGTATTTATTCCAGTTGACAGATTTACTGTTTTTGACTCAATAACTACATCAGAACTATTTCGAAGTTGAATAATTCTATTTCCAGCGCTTGAAGCATTAACATCAACAGACACTAGTCGAAAATCTTCGTGAGCATTAAAAATTAAATAATATGCATTTGAAGTATGATTCCCACCATTTACATCAATATCAGAATTTCCTCCTAAAAAATATGAAGGACTTATTCCCGATTGTACATAATAAGTAGTTGTATTTGTAAAATAATCTTCCATATTATTCCCAGTATGAATAAGATTTCCATCAACATTTGCATCGTACCATTGGAGTGTTGATTCTCCACTTGCACTTAAACTTAAAGTAGCTGGACCACATGACTGTGCACCAACAGTTATAGGAGCTGCGGGCAAATTAACAGTAATATAATCCGTATATGTTTTTGTGTTTGACCCATAAGTATTAGTTGCAGTAAGCGATACAGTAAAAACGCCAGATTGATCATAAATATGAGTAGGATTGGCTTCACTGCTAAGACTTGAGCCATCTCCGAAATCCCATTCGTAAGAAACAGCATCAACTGAGCTATTGGTAAATTGAACAATACCAGTGCAAGTTTCAGTTACATCAGCTACAAAATCAGCAACTGGAGCTCCTGGAATATAAACGGTAATATAATCTTCTTTAAGCTCTGTGATTGTACAACCAGCACTTTCAATTTCGAGACTAACATTATAAACTCCATCATTAGCATAATTAATAATAGGATTTGCATCAGAGCTAATGGCTGGATCTCCGCCTTCAAAAACCCAAGAATAAGTACTAACAGTACCTGAGCTTAAATCTGTAAAACTAACATCTGTGCCAATAGAAACATTAACACCCGAAGCAGAAAAATCTGGTGCAGCAACACTATTTGGAACTAATTGAATATCTAATCTCGTAGAAACATAATTTGTAATTGTTACAGTATGAGTTTGAGACTGATAGCCATCAAGTGAAAATGTAAAATCATAAGTACCTTCATAAATTGGACGATGATAATTACCTATTGGAGCAGAAGAGTAAACTTCAGAATTATCTTTATCATGCCCTATAATTTCGACTTTTACATTAGATAATGCAGAACCAGTGCAAGCATCACTTACTATTCCTCTAAGACCGTATAAAACTTGCTCGGTGTATGCTAACATGCCTTCAATGTTATAATCCCAATGTAATGGCAACTGATTTACATCTATTAATTTAGTATCTGACCATTCTATGGTTGCCTCTCGACAATGTTTAAAATAATTCATGTAATCTTGACGTCCTCCATGCGTAACATACCAATCGCCACCTTCAGTAACACCACCTTCACCATCAAAATAACCTGAAGGACTTGCAGCTTGAGTAGGAGTTGCATATAACCATCCAACATAAAACCACCAAGCAT
>JAQUBO010000074.1 GCA_028686735.1 Bacteroidales bacterium | reverse complement strand
TCAACATTTATTGTCCATCCATGGGAAGTATCTGAGAGATATAACTTAAACGTTATAAACTTTAACATTGGAATACGCTATACTTTTACAAAACAACAATCCAATGATAAATAAAATACAAATATTAACGGCAATTTTGATTTTAGGTGCTTTTACTGCAAATGCCCAATTCTCAATCGAGCTAAATACTGGTTATGCCGCACCTTTATATTATACCGGTAAAAACAAAGTGTATGAGCAAGACTATGAACATAGATATACATATTTAGACACAACATTTACAGAAACACGAAAATACAATATGGGGAATGGCATTAGTTTTGGTTCTGCAATTGGTTATCAAACAAAAAAAGGGCTAAAGTTTGGTATCGATGTTTTCTATTTAAACAATAAAGACATTAACTTTCTCTACAATAATTTTAGAAAAGAAACACATATGCAATACAGTTGGAACATTGAAGATGATATTCCAATACAATATAGTAAATCTGAACAATATATTGCATACTATGCCAGCAGATTTTCCATAAGCCCACAAATTGGCTATGTTCACAGTTTTAACAATTCTTTTCTTGAATATTCAATTGGTCTTAGCATCTCTGACATAACTGTTTACGCAAATATTAATGATTATAGTGAAACTATTACTACTAGTACACTTGACGGATTGCAATATGACCCGGACAGTCTATTTTATAATCTAATTGAGCATATTTCGAAGTTTAAGGTAAATGAAAGAATTTTTACTCCATATTTTCAATTAAAGTATAACTATACGTTTAACCCAAATTTTAGTTTAAGTATAGCTGCTAGTGCTTCTCCTTTTATGTCTTTTAATAGAGATAAAGGCGTGTTTTACTATTCCAGTGAAAGAGAGGTTTACGGAGACAGAGAAACATTTTACGAACGCGAATATAACTCAACATTTATTGTCCATCCATGGGAAGTATCTGAGAGATATAACTTAAACGTTATAAACTTTAACATTGGAATACGCTATACTTTTACAAAACAACAATCCAATGATAAATAAAATACAAATATTATTTGCCATATTAGTTTTAGGTGCTTATACGGCAAAAGCCCCGCAACTACACCACTCTGTTGTGTGGTTGAATATATAAACACAAGTTGTCCTAAATTTTAAAATTAAGTTTGTATCTTTTAAATTAAATAGAGTTTTTTTCTTTTTAAGTTATAATTTGACGTATGAGACGAAATTACAAGTATCATAATAGTGATGGGGCTTATTTTACAAGTTTTGCAGTTGTAGATTGGTTAGATACTTCGATTAACTCAGTACAAGTGTTTTTACAAAAAAACGAATCCAAAGATATTTTTATTGACAGTTTGCATTTTTGTAAAAAAGAAAAAGGAATGGAAATCTTTGCATGGTGCATAATGACAAATCATGTTCATTTGATATATAGAGTTACCTCAGATTTTAAACCACAAAATGTTTTAGGTGATCTAAAAAATTTTAAAAGTAATACCAATTTAATCACAAAACACCCGATATAAATTGATTATTTTACGCATTTGCTTCGTTAAAAAATATTGACGTAACTATTGCTATGTCGCAATTTTTCGCCTTGCATATGCAAAAAATAATTACAACATCCAATAGGGTGTTTTGTAATTTAATTGGTATAAATCTAGAGTTAAAGCAATAATAGAAAATCCAAAGGAAAGTAAAAAAGAAATGTTTTTGGATAAATTCAAAGATGCTGCATCAAATTTATCAAATGTTAATAAATATCAATTCTGGCAACATAATAATAAGCCTATAGAGCTTTGGAGTCCCTAAGTAACTCATGAGAAAATCTCTTATGTTCACAATAATCCAGTGAAAGCAGAATTTGTTTATTACCCCGAAAAATATATCTATAGCAGTGCCAGAGATTACAGTGGAGAAAAAGGATTGGTTAAGGATGTTATAGTTGTTAAGTAATGGTAAAAAAATATTACATAACAGATCCAAGAGCTTGGGTTGCATCTTTAAAGCTGCAAAACCATGCGACACAGTCGTGCAGCAGGGGAGAATAATAACAGAATTGATTTCATCCTAACCTAGGATTGTAAATAAGTCCTAGATAGCAGAAAAAGGAAAGGCATTTGCCATAAATTATACATCAAAAAACTTTCATCTACAAAAGATTCATTTGCATTTATAGAAACAATTTATTATTTTTATGAACTGTTAGTAAGAATTTAACGCACTATTGGTTCACAATTTAAAGTTAAGGTGGAATTTGGCGACTATTATTGGCCAGACTATGTTTTTGATAAAAACTATGACCTTATGGAATTAGCGTATTTAAAATTGTTTATTAGTGAGCATCGCCATTTACCAAATGTGCCTAGCAAAAACGAAGTTGCTATAGAGGGTGTTGATTTGGGAGTAATGACAACAGTTTTACTCCAAAAAATTGAAGAGTTAACGCTTTACATAATAATACAAGATGAACAAATCAAAGAACTAAGAAATGAAATGAATATTTTGAAATAAAATCAAGAAATCCAAAGGTAGTTTAACAAAAAAAATCTCCATATGAAATTCTCAAGAATTATACAATACAACTGTTTAATTGCAACTTTTATGTTATTTCAATTAGTTTGCAAATCGTCAAACAACATTTCTTATATAACCAATTACCTAAAAAATTCTGAAGTTCAGGACTCGATTATTGTTAAAGATTCTAGTAATATCGATATCGTAAACATTAAAATAAGTCCACTTCGAATTTTATTTGGTGATTTGGAAACAAATAGTTTCGCAATAGGTTGTGGATTTGAAGCGCTAAGAAAAAAGAATCACTCTTTCGATATTGGATTATATCTTTTATTACACGAGAACATCATTGGGGCAATACAGCCTTTCCCACAATATGTCAAAAAACTAATTGGTTACTATTTTTATTTTGACAGGAAAAACTACTTTTTAAAAAATAAGGAACAATTTAATTCACCATATTGGTCTTATTCATTTGAAACTTATTTTACATTTTCAAAACCGGGATACTCTCTTGAATCACTATCAACTTATAGACAGTTATCTTCAGCAAGAATAAATATTGGCATTCAAAAAAGATTTTTTGAGTCAACAAAGTTCATATATGATTTGAACTTAGGTCTTGGCGTATCACATCTATTTGCTTACAGCCCGTCAGACGCAACCGTACAAGCATTAACCATCCCGTTATTTAACGACAATTATTATAGTACATATAGTGCTTCAAACATACTTTACCCATCAATTCATTTAACAATTAGATTAGGTTATGTTATTCAAGAATAGTTGAACAGTTGAAGCCGCCAGTTGGCGGAAATAATCGAACAATAGAACAATTGAACAATAGAACAATAGAACAAAAGAACAATCGAACAATCGAATCCGCCAGTTGGCGGAAACAATCGAACAATCGAACAAGAGAAGTAAAAACAAAAAAATAAAGTAATTTATATCAGCGAAGGCACTCCCCTTTAGGGGCTGGGGGTAGCGAAGGCAATTTGCTGAGTTTATGTTTTTTGAGAGCAAAACGTTTTTGAATAATAGAACAATAGAACAATCGAACAATCGAACAATAGAACAATAGAACAATCGAACAATAGAACAATTGAACAATAGAACAATAGAACAATCGAACAATCGAACATTAGAACAATCAAACAGAGGAACAAACAATTAAAGTAAATTGTATTATTGAAGGCACTCCCCTTCAGGGGTTAGGGGTAGCGAAGGCAATTTGCTGAGTTTATGTTTTTTGAGAGCAAAACGTTTTTGAATAATAGAACAATCGAACAATTGAATAATAGAACAATCGAACAGAAGATCAACGAACGACGAATTACGAACAAAAAACAAAGAACAAAAAACAAAGAACACTTCGACAAAAGCTCACTTCGACAAGCTCAGCACATCGCAGCACATCGCAGCACATCGCAATAGAACAATAGAACAAAAGAAGTAAGAGCCGATCAACCGCTAAACTGCTAAACCGATCAACTAATCTTACTTAAATCAATTTTTCCTTTATTTTGTTCTTTTAATTGTGCTGCGAGAACGTGATTTTCTGATTTTTCAAGTTCGGGGTCTATTTCTAGTATTTGGGATGCTATATCTTTAACATATTGTAATAATTGACCGTCTCGACTGAGGTTTGCCATTTTAAGGTCGAAGGTAAAACCACTTTGTTGTTTGCCTTCCAAATCTCCAGGTCCTCGTAACTTAAGGTCTGTTTCTGCTATTTCAAATCCATCGGTAGAATTTACCATCGAAAGAATACGGTTATATGCATTTTCGCTTAGTTTTTCGCCAGTCATTAAAAAGCAATATGATTGGTCAGAACCTCTGCCAACACGTCCTCTTAGTTGGTGAAGTTGTGATAATCCAAATCTTTCAGCAGATTCAATTATCATTACCGAAGCATTTGGAACATCTACGCCAACTTCGATAACTGTTGTTGCTATCATAATATTAGTTGTGCCTTTCTCGAATATATCCATTGAGAATTCTTTTTGATCGGGTTTCATTCTGCCGTGCAAAACTGATATTTGATAATCGGGGATTGGGAAAGCTCTACTATATCCTTCGACACCATCCTCTAAATCTTTGTAATCCATATTTTCCGATTCTGTAATTAACGGAAATACAACATAAATCTGTCTGCCTAAAGCAATTTGCTTTTTTATGAACCCAAAAACTCTTAGTCTGTCACTATCTTTAAAATGTCTTGTTATTATTTTTGTTCTTCCAGGTGGAAGTTCATCAATTACCGACACATCTAAATCGCCGTATAAGGTCATTGCCAAAGTGCGTGGAATTGGTGTTGCAGTCATAATCAATATGTGTGGCGGTAGATTGTTTTTTTTCCAAAGTTTTGCTCTTTGCTCAACTCCAAATCTATGCTGCTCATCAATAACCACCATTCCGAGATTATTAAATTCTACAGTATCTTCAATAACTGCATGAGTGCCAATAAGTAAATTAAGCTCGCCTGAAACAAGTTGTTCGTGAATACGGGTTCTGGCTTTTTTCTTAACTGAGCCAGTTAGCAAATCAATATTTACATTAAGTCCATCAAGAAATTTTGAAATAGATCTGTAATGTTGCTGAGCTAGTATCTCGGTAGGAGCCATAATGCAAGCTTGATAGCCATTGTCAATTGCAATGAGTGCTGTTAATAATGCAACCAAAGTTTTGCCGCTTCCAACATCTCCTTGCAATAATCGGTTCATTTGTTTGCCAGATATTAAATCTTGCCTTATTTCCTGAAGTACCCGTGTTTGTGCATTTGTTAAGTCAAAAGGGATTTTTCTAAAAAAACATTCCTTTACCAGTTTGTCGTTAGACCTGTCAAAAACAAAACCTATTGACGATTCTTTGCGTCTTTGTTTTGCTTGAAGTAAATTTAATTGAATGTAAAAAAGCTCTTCAAATTTAATCCTATACTGAGCTTGATTTAGCATTGCGACACTTGTGGGAAAATGTATCTCAAAAAGACTTTCTTCAAGATTTTTTAAATTGTATTTTGTTCTGAGATAAACAGGTAGTGTTTCATAAATTTGACCTTTAACTTTTTTAAGTAAAGTGTCTACCAGTTTCTGGATTGCTTTTGAATGCAGATAGGATTGATTTAACTTTTCGGTGGAGCTATATTGCGGATACAGAGCATTGGCAAGTTTTTGTTGCCATTTATTGTAGTTCTCGATATCTGGATGAACAATGTTTATTTGGTTACCAAAACTTGTAGGTTTACCAAAAACGACATATTCTTCGGTTTTCTTTAAAGAACTCAGTATCCAGTTTGTGGATTGAAACCAAATAATTTCTACTATGCCTGTTTCATCGCCAAAATAACCAGTTAGTTTCTTTCTTCCTTTACCGATACTACTGGTCTCAAAGTGGGTGAATTTTCCTTTAACTTGAATGTATGGTAAGTCTTTGTGTAATTCTCTAATCTTATAAAATTTACTCCTGTCAATATATCGGTAAGGAAAATGAAATAATAAATCAGCAAATGTTTCGATGCCAAGTTCATCTTTGAGAAGACTCGCTTTTTTCGGGCCAACTCCAGTAAGATAAGTTATTTCGGTATCAAGTATTTTGTGCATAATATTTTATTCCGAGTGGAAATTTATTACTTTTTATTATTTTTACAAATTATTATATAATACAAAGATAAAAATAATTTGAAGTTTCCCGGTAACATATTTTATCCATTTATGCCAAAAAACAACTCGGTTGGTATGGGCGTTTTTGAAAACTATATCTTAAATCAATATTTGACCACATATAGTGCTTTATCAGTTGAAGAATATCGTAACGAATTGTTATCTAACCATAATTTAATTAAAATATTTGATTGTGGAACAGGTTCAAAGAAATTAAAATCACCCAAAAGAATTATTAGTAAAATTGCAAAAACATCTGCTGCTGAAAAGAAACACGGGGTGTTATTTCAAAAGATTGTTCGGAAATATGCCGTAAAATCAGTGCTTGAACTTGGCACTTCGCTTGGTATTGGAACTATGTATTTTGCTCTCGCCAACAAAAATATTAAAGTTACTAGTATCGAAGCATGTCCCGAAACATATAAGTTCACAAAAACACAATTTGCACAAAAAGGTGTAAGAAATGTAGATTTTATCAATAATGATTTTGATTCGGTTTTTGATAATAATGAATTAGCTGGACAAAAATTTGACCTTATATATATAGATGGTAATCATAACTCAAAAAGTTTGATAAAATATTACGATTATCTAAACGAAAACCATGCTTCAGATAAATGTATTTATATAATTGATGATATTAATTGGTCAGCAGACATGTATAGAGGCTGGAAAAATCTTTGCAATAAAAACATAGATGCTTTTAACGCAAACATATTTCGTATCGGTTTGATTATTAAAAATTATAAAGAATTGCCAAAAGGGGATTTTTATTTGAAATTTGTGAATAAGTTGTAAATGGTTAGCGTTCTATTTTATCCTTTTTTTCTTTGTGTTCTTCGTGTTATTTCCTTGTGCTCTTAGTGGTAAAAAACAAACCACAATGGACACTACGAATTCACAAAGTTCACAAGTCTCTGTTTATTATGTTTTTTTCTTTGTTTATAGCATAACTAAAAAACAATAAAAGTTGCGATGAGTTTTAAAAATAAAATATTAAATTTGAACCCAAATAAAGATATCGGAAGAAACTTAACAAGAAATCTCAAAATATTATAATGTGGAAATAATTGAACTCAAAAATATTGTAAAAAATTATTACGTAGGGACAATAACTGTTGAAGCCTTACGAGATGTTAGTATAAATATTGGAGAAAACGAATATGTCGCAATTATGGGGCCTTCGGGAAGCGGAAAATCAACATTAATGAATATTATTGGTTGTCTTGATACAATAACTAAAGGAACTTATGTGCTTAATGGTACAGATGTAAGCTATATGACAGACAATGAACTTGCAAATACTCGAAATAAGGAAATTGGTTTTGTGTTTCAAACATTTAACTTGTTGCCACGATATACGGCTTTTGAAAATGTAATGCTTCCATTAGTATATGCGGGTATGCCTCGTAAAAACAGAATTGAACGAGTCGATAAAGTAATGGAGGATGTGGGTTTGACTGATAGAGTACTACATAAACCTAACGAATTGTCGGGAGGTCAGAGACAACGTGTGGCAGTTGCCAGAGCTTTAGTAAATGAACCTTCGATAATATTGGCTGACGAACCAACTGGAAATCTTGACACAAAAACTTCTATTGAAATAATGACTCTTTTTGAAGATATTTATAAAAAGGGAAATACAATTGTAGTAGTAACTCACGAAGAGGATATTGCTCTTCATGCGAGGCGTATCATACGTTTGCGAGATGGTAAAATAGAATCCGATATTATTAACGAAAATCCTGTTATGGGATAAGTTGTTATTTGAAAACCCTGAAATAAGTTTTTTAATCTAATTTAATAGCAGAATAGAAAAAATAGATATAACATCAGTGAATATGAAAATTTATACAAAAACAGGAGATAAAGGCTCGACATCATTATTAGGAGGGCAGCGAGTTAGTAAAGATAGTATTAGGCTCGAAGCTTATGGAACTGTTGACGAGCTAAACTCTTTTGTAGGTATGATAAGAAACTTTGAGATTGCAGATTATGACCATAATCTTATAGAGTTTATTCAAAATCGTTTGTTTGATATTGGATCTTCTCTTGCCGCTGTCGATAAAGATGCAGAGTTTCCACTACCCGAATTGCGAACTATACGAAAAAAAGATATCGACTATCTTGAGCAATCAATAGATAGGTTTTGTCAGAAATTGCCAGAACTCAATAATTTTGTAATTCCTGCAGGAAGTGAATTGATTTCTTGGTGTAATATTGCAAGAACAGTTTGTCGTCGTGCCGAAAGACGAATAATTTCAATTGAAGGAGCTGCAAAAGATTATAATGATATTATCGTTTTTGTGAATAGATTGTCTGATTTACTGTTTGTTATGGGACGAAAATATGCCGCTGAAAATAATATTAACGAAATATTATGGAATAATAATTTGTAATTCAAAAATTTTTGTTTATTTCGCAGTCCGATTTATGAAATGTTTAACCTCAAATAATAATTAATATGTATTGGACATTGGAACTGGCATCAAAACTCGAAGATGCACCCTGGCCGGCAACTAAAGATGAGTTGATTGACTATGCTATACGATCAGGAGCTCCTTTAGAAGTTATAGAAAACCTCCAGGAAATCGAGGATGAAGGCGAAGCATACGATAGTATCGAAGATATTTGGCCTGATTATCCTAGTAAGGATGATTTTTTCTTTAATGAAGATGAGTATTAGAAAATTTGATGTCGCAAATCTTAAAAAACTGATATTTAGAAATCGTAATCTATATATCGGTTTTTTTAATGTTTTTTGTTTGTTTTATGTAGCCTTAAAAAATCCTTTTATAGAATATTCATCGAGAATTCTAAAAAGTAGATAAAACTCATTTGGATTGAGCACTCAAATATTTATATTCGCAAAAAATAATTTATGATGAAAGTGATACATAGTGTGTCAGATACACAGACCTATGTGAGGGAATTGCAAATGTCAGGCAATAAGACTATTGGGTTTGTGCCTACAATGGGAGCTTTGCATAAAGGACATATGTCATTAGTTGAGCAATCGGTTAAGAATAATGAGATTACTGTAGCTTCTATTTTTATTAATCCTCGACAATTTAATGATAAAAGCGATTTTGATAATTATCCTGTAAATCACGAAAACGATTTGGAGTTGTTAGATAAAGCTGGGTGTGATATTGTGTTTTTACCTTCTATAGATGATATTTATAAAAATTTTGTCGGTTTTAATATGGACTTTAATGGGCTTGATAAAATTTATGAAGGAGAGTTTAGACCAGGGCATTTTCAAGGAGTGGTTGATATTGTATATAGATTATTCGAAATTGTGCAACCCAATAAAGCATATTTCGGATTAAAGGATTTTCAGCAACTTGCGATTATAAAATTAATGACAAAACTTGCTAATTTTAATATAGAGATAGTTTCTTGTCCGATTGTTCGTGAGAAAAGCGGACTTGCAATGAGTAGTAGGAACTTAAGACTTAGTAAAGAGCAGTTTAAAAATGCTGCGAACATTTACAGGCTTTTAATTGTTATTTCTAATAAGTTAAAAGTAGGTGAGGATACTGATAAATATTGTCAGTTTTTTATTGACGAGATAGAAAAAATCCCTGATATGAAAGCAGAATATTGTGTGTTTTGCAATCCAGAAAGTCTTGATTTAGTGAAAAAAATAAATAAAAACTCTCAAATAATAATGTGTGTAGCCGTTTGGTGTGGAAAAATAAGATTAATTGATAATATTATTTTGGTGTTTTAAATAAGTATTATTTAACTTTGCAGCGATTTATCATATTTATGTTATGAATATAGAAATAGTAAAATCAAAAATTCATAAAGTCAGAGTAACTGAGGCAAACCTACAGTATGTTGGAAGTATTACTATTGACGAAGATTTGATGATAGCCTCTAACATTATAGAACACGAAAAAGTACAGGTCGTAAATATTAATAATGGTGAGCGGCTAGAAACGTATGTTATTAAAGGAGAGGCAGGCTCTGGTGTTATTTGCCTTAACGGACCTGCTGCTCGTAAAGTGGCAGTTGATGATATAGTAATCATTATTTCTTATGCATCTATGGATTTTGAAGAGGCTAAATGTTTTGAGCCGTCTTTTATCTTTCCTGATACAAAAACAAATTCAATTCTATAAAATGGACTATTTAAGTGTAATCAATAATAAAATTGTAAAAAGAAACGAAATAACAGCTTGGGTTCTTGATTGGAAAAAAAACAAAAATTCAATTGTATTTACAAATGGTTGTTTTGATATTTTACATTATGGACATATAGATTATCTTGCAAAAGCCAGGGATTTAGGAGATAAACTTATAGTAGGATTAAATTCGGATGCTTCGGTAAAAAGACTTAAAGGAGAAACTAGACCTATAAATAATCAGATTGCCAGAGCTAATGTGATGGCATCATTGCTTTTTGTTGATGCTGTTGTAATATTTGAGGATGATACCCCCGAAGACCTTATTAAATCTGTGTTCCCTGATATACTCGTTAAAGGGGGAGATTATGCGTATAAAGATGTCGTTGGAGCAGACTTTGTTTCTGCTTGTGGAGGATTGGTGGAAATTATTCCGTTTGTTGAAGGGTATTCTTCATCAGATATATTAAAAAACTTGTAACTAAGAAAAGAATTGATTATATTTGTTAATCGAAATAATAAAAACAAACTCATGAAAACTGGAAAACTATTATTACTAATTGCCTTTATATCTTTTGTTATAGTTGGGTGTAAGGACGTACCTCAGGAGATTATTGGTACATGGAATTTTCAAACATTTGATAACCAACCACAAGGTACTGTTACCTGGACCTTTAAAGAAGGTGGAGCGTTAATGCGTGTTTATGTAAAAGAAGATGGTATTGATGTTGATACTTGTAATTATGTTGTTGATAAATCTATGTTTAAAACACAAGTTACAATTAGTAATAGCAATGGTATAACGGGGTTTTCTGATGTTAATGGTTTGTATAGAATAGATAAATTTAAGGATGATATTCTTATTATGACTCGCATTAGACTTGGAGACGATTCGACTGATGGTTCATATTTGCGATGTGAGATGATGCGTAAAAATTAAAAGATGGCTAAAGATAAAACAGTTTTTGTTTGTCAAAACTGTGGATATGTATCGCCGAAATGGGCGGGTAAGTGTTCCAACTGTAATAGTTGGAATTCTTTTATTGAGGAGATACAATATTCGGTTCCCAAAGGATTAAATGCTAGAAGTGAAGCTAAACCAGGCAATGCTATTAAAATTAACGAAATACGTAAACAGAAAATAAGCAGAATAGACTTGCCTTATTCGGAGTTTAATCGTGTGTTAGGTGGTGGACTTGTGCCGGGATCATTAGTCTTGTTGGGCGGAGAACCCGGAATTGGAAAATCAACTTTAGTACTACAAACTGTTCTTAATCTTAAACAACAAAAAGTTTTGTATGTTTCCGGTGAGGAAAGTGAGAACCAAATAAAATTACGTGCCGAAAGGATAGGTATAAATAATGAAAATTGCTTTATTTATACCGAAACAAATATTGAGAAAATTATTGCAACAATTAAGTCTTTGGAGCCTGAGATTATTGTAATAGACTCGGTACAAACTGTTGCCTCTGCAGATTTAAGCTCTTCTCCTGGTACGGTAAGTCAAATTAGAGAGTGTGCACGTATTCTGCAAGAGTATGCCAAGGAATTTAATATCCCAGTCATTTTAATAGGGCATATAAATAAGGATGGAGATATTGCTGGACCAATGTCTTTGGAGCATATTGTGGATGCAGTGTTTCAGTTCGAAGGAGACAGTAATCATTATTATAGATTGTTGCGACCAAAGAAAAATAGGTTTGGGTCAACTTACGAGATTGGTGTTTTCGAAATGTTAAATTATGGGTTAAAAGAAATTACAGACCCTGGTAACATCCTTCTTACAGGCGATAACTCTGGCTTGAGTGGAGTGGCTTATGGTACAATGGGAGAGGGGACGAGAACTTTAATGATAGAAATTCAAACTTTAATTGGTAATGCTGTTTATAGTAGTCCTCAGCGAACTTCAACAGGATTTGATGGTAGAAGATTCCAAATGATTTTGGCAGTAATTGAAAAAAGATTGGGACTAAATCTTAGCCAAAAGGATGCTTTTGTAAATATTGCTGGTGGAATTAAAGTAAGCGATACAGCAGCTGATCTTGCCGTATTTGCTTCGGTGGTATCATCTTATTATGATAAACCTGTACCTAAAAACACTTGTTTTATTGGAGAGTTGGGGCTTTCGGGTCAAGTACGCCCAGTTTCTTTTATTGATAAAAGAGTTGGGGAAGCTCGTCGTTTAGGGTTTAATAATATTTTTATCTCTTCTGCTCAAAAATCAGAGATTAATAAAAATATTGCTGGAATAATTAGCGTTTCAGATGTTAAAGAGTTTGCTTCAAAGATTTTTAAACCTACAAATTAATTTATAATTGATTAAAATTCCCACTCTGATTATATTTTTCATATTCTTCACAATCTATTTCTACTGATAACTGTGTGGGTTTTTCAAATTTACTGTCAGTTGAATATGGCAATTTAGGATCATTATAAACATTTTGCATATATAATCCAAAAATTGGCAAAACAAGAGATGCTCCTTGCCCTAAGGTTATATATCTAAATCTAATGCTTCGTTCTTCTCCTCCAACCCAGCCACCACTTACAAGCTCAGGTGCGACACCAATAAACCAACCATCCGAATGGTTATTTGTAGTTCCTGTTTTACCAGCAAGTTCGTTATATAGTTCGTAAGTTAGCCTTAATCTTATAGAGGTACCCATATTAACAACCCCTTTCATAAGATCGACCATTAAGTACGCAGTTTCTTCGCTGATAGCTTCTGTTTGAATTGAATTAAAATTTGCTAAAACATTTCCATTTTTATCCTCTATTCGTGTTACATACATTGGACGGGAGTATATGCCTTTGTTGGCAAATGTGCAATAAGATCCCACCATTTCGCTTAGAAGTACTTCGGCAGCACCAACGCAAATTGATGGGTAAGGGTCAATATGACTATGAACGCCCATTTTTTCTGCTATAGAAACAACGGCTTGAGGTGAGTATTGTTTTAACACCCATGCCGAAATCTGATTAAGTGAATTTGCTAAACCAAATTTAAGTGTTACCATCTCTTCTTCGTTTTTTGTCTCAGAAAATTTTGGGGTGTAGTATTCTTTTCCAGCCGATCCTTTAGGAAGTTTAAATGTTACTTCAACATTAGGAACTTTTGTACATGGTGAAAACCCATTTTGCATTGCAAGACAATAAATAAATGGCTTTATAGTAGAGCCAACTTGTCTCCTTGCTTTTGTAACTTGGTCAAACTTAAAATGTTTATAATTAATTCCTCCTACATAGGCTTTAACATGTCCAGTTTGTGGTTCCATAGACATAAAACCAGCTCTTAAAAAATGCTTATAATACAAGATAGAGTCATAAGGTGTCATAATCGTATCTATATCTCCTTCCCACGCAAATACTCTCATTGGAGTTGGCTCTTTAAAGCTTTGTATGATTGAGTCTTCGGTAACTCCAGCAGCTTTTAATACTCGCCACCTTTCTGTGCGTTTCATTGTGCGAGACATAATGTTATCGACTTCTTTTTGTGTGAGATCGTTAGAAAACGGAGGTCTTCTATTATATTTTTGATCTTTTATAAATTCTCCTTGTATATATCCACCTATATGTTCTCGTACAGCATCCTCTGCATATTGCTGCATCCGACTGTTTACAGTAGTATAAATTTGTAAGCCATCGCTGTATATGTCATAGCTAGTACCATCTGGCTTTGTGTTTTTATTGCACCATCCATACGAAGGGTCTATTGCCCAGTTTATAGAGTCTTCTTTGTATTCGCGCTTATCAAAATAATCTTCCGAATTTGGTTGTTTTGCCGTTAACCACATACGTAAAAACTCTCTAAAATATGTTGCCGAGCCAATATTATGATCTACTTTTTGATATTTTATTTCGAGAGGAATGGTTTTTAAGGAATCAAAAGCTTCTTTTGTAATATAATCGTATTTTAACATCTGACTTAATACAACATTTCTTCTGTGTAAAGTCTCTTCGGGACGTTTTAGTGGATTATATAAAGAAGGATTCTTAGCCATTCCTACTAACATTGCTGATTGCGTTATGCTTAACGCATTTGGTGTAGTGTCAAAATACACTCGAGATGCCGACTCTATGCCAACTGCTAAATTCAAAAAGTCAAACTTATTTAAGTACATTTCTATTATTTCTTCCTTTGTAAAACTACGCTCAAGTCTAACAGCAATTATCCATTCTTGAAATTTACAGTTTACAAGTTCAAATGCAGATAGATTGCTGGGTCTGTTAAATAGCATTTTTGCAAGCTGTTGCGAGATTGTGCTTCCACCACCTCGTGATCCACCGCCAATAAGACCTGATATTACACGTGGGATAGCTCTAAAATCAATGCCGTTATGTTTATGAAACCTGATATCTTCGGTAGCGATTAATGCATCAATTAAATTAGGAGACAATTCCTCAAATGATACTTGAGAGCGATTTTCTCTAAAATATGTGCCAAATAATTCTAAGTCTGATGAGTAAATCCTTGTGGCTAAATTTTCCTGCGGATTCTCAAGTTGCTCAAATGTTGGCATACGTCCAAACTTGTTATTAGCAGTCATTTTAAAATATATAAATATCCCAATTAGGAGTAAAATGATAATTAACCAAAAACAAATTGTGAAATTTCTGGCAAATTTGCCAGAATAAGTTACTTTTGCAGCTTTATTCTTAACCATGTCGTAAATTTTATGGCGTAAAATTACAAAAAATTTATGAATTGGTTTTTGAATTTGTTTATTTTGCAATTTAAAATTTAATTTTAGTAGATGGAAAATAATTTAGTTATAGTTGAGTCCCCTGCCAAAGCAAAAACAATTAAAAAATTTCTTGGAGATGATTTCTTGGTAAAATCTAGTTATGGACACATTCGTGATTTATCGAAGAAAAACTTGGGAATAAATATCGATAAAGATTTTAAACCTCAGTATGAAATTCCTGTCGATAAGAAAAAAGTGGTAACAGAACTGAAAAAAATCGCATCACAAGTCGAAACTGTTTGGCTAGCTTCTGATGAAGACCGCGAAGGAGAAGCTATATCGTGGCATTTAAGCGAAGTCTTAAAACTTAAGGAAGGTAGTTATAAGCGTATCGTATTTCATGAAATTACTAAAACAGCAATTCAAAAAGCAATAGAAAATCCTCGGGGAATTGACTCAAATCTGGTAAATGCTCAACAGGCACGTAGGGTGTTAGACCGAATTGTCGGATTTAGCCTTTCTCCTTTGTTGTGGAAAAAAATAAAACCATCACTGTCGGCAGGACGAGTACAATCGGTGGCGGTAAAACTTGTTGTAGAAAGAGAACGGGCTGTAACAGCATTTAAAACCAAATCTGAATATAGGGTATTTGGTTTCTTTAATATTAATGGTGTAATTGTTAGAGCTGAGTTAAATAAAAAGTTTAAAACTAATAAAGAAGCTCATAAGTTCTTAGAAACTCTTAAGGGAGTAGATTTTAGTGTGAGTGATGTAATAAAAAAACCTGGAAAAAAATCGCCAGCACCTCCTTTTACAACATCAACTCTGCAGCAAGAAGCAGGTAGGAAACTTGGAATGTCGGTTTCTCAAACAATGAAATTTGCCCAAGGATTGTATGAGAATGGACATATAACATATATGAGAACAGATTCTGTTAGCCTCTCTGGATTAGCAGTTAATTCAATTAAAAAAACTGTTATCGAAAAGTTTGGAGAAGAGTATTCTAAAGTAAGAAAGTATGCAACAAAATCAAAAGGTGCACAAGAGGCTCACGAAGCTATTCGACCAACTTATGTGGAGAATGAATTAAATCAATTGGGTAAACAAGAGCAAAGATTATATGATTTAATTTGGAAACGTACGGTGGCTTCGCAAATGGCTGATGCAAAAATTGAAAGAACAATTATTGTAATAAATGGTAATGATGACTCTCAATATAATTTTACTGCTACTGGCGAAATTGTGAGTTTTGATGGGTTTTTAAAATTGTATCTGGAGTCTTCTGATGATGAAACAGTAGATGAGAAACAATCGGTTTTACCTAACGTAACTAAAAATACTCCTGCAATTGTTGATCGAATCGAAGCTACCGAAAAGTTTGACCAACCACCTTATAGATTTACAGAGGCTAGCTTAGTGAAAAAAATGGAGGAGTTAGGCATTGGACGACCATCTACTTATGCTCCAACAATATCAACTATTCAGCAACGCGATTATGTTGTGAAAGAATCGAGACCTCCAAAAACTAGAAAAATTGGACAGATTATTTATAAAAATGGGAATATTGATGAAAATGTCTTGAGTGATAAATTTGGTGGTGAATCAAATAAGTTATTCCCTACATCAATGGGTGTTGTTGTTACGGATTATTTATGCAAGCATTTTGAAGAAATTCTGGATTATAACTTTACTGCACAAATTGAACAAAAATTTGATAAGATTGCAGGAGGTAAATTAGTGTGGAACGATATGATAAAAAAATTCTATGGCGGGTTTAATGCTAAAGTTGAGTCCTCTTTAAAAGAAAA
>JAQUBO010000073.1 GCA_028686735.1 Bacteroidales bacterium | reverse complement strand
GATTAATAACTAATACCGATAATCACTATGTTTACAAACTTACTTCGACAAACTATTAGTTTTGCAAATTGGATTTTACTTTAATATGCTTAGTAAATAACATTAATCAATTATACTAGAATACTAGATTATAAAATGTTTCCATCTCTTACCTGTCTATCAACAGACAGGGAAAAAACGCCAATTATTATAAAAACTAACTATATGATACCAATCAAATTACAAAATGCCCTATTAGGTGTTGTAATTGTTTTCTGCATATACAAAGCAAAAAACATCGACATTGCAATGCTTACATCAACACATAAAAAAAACCGTGATGCAAAACCACGGTTTTTTTACTTATCTAAAATTTTCTAATACCCACCTTCTGATTCGAGTTTTTCCATTTCTTGATTAAAAATTTGCTCAAATTTCATTTTATCATAATCAACTCTTAGCTTTTGGTCTTTTGTAATTCCTTTATTAATTCCGTTAAGCATAACATCTTTGCTAATTTCGATTGCAATGTAAGTAGTGTATTTTCCAGTGGCTTCTTGAAAATTCTTCTCACAAATAATAGCGATATCAACTAAAGTTTGGTTAATCACTTCGCGAGTTAGATTTTCAAATTTTTGTTCAAAGTCAGAATTTGTTCCTACTTCTGTTTCATTTACATAACGATCAGTAATAGATTTAATCTTTGAATTAATCAAACCTGCTACTCTTTGTTTTGATGCAGTTAGGGCTTTTTCGCGTGACAAACTCATGTCTTGTGAGGTTGCACTAGCGTCTGCTCTAAAATAGTTTTTGTCAGAACGACCTTCGTCTTTACACGGGATAATGATTTCTTTTGCATTTTTATCAGGTTTAATTACGCCTTTTTTATTTTTGCAAGACGATAAAACTAACACAGAACTCAATACTGCAATAATCATAATGCTTTTTGTAATTGTAGTTGTCTTCATGGTACTAATTTTTATTTGAATATTAATTTAAAATTTTTGTTAAAAATACGCTTTTTTATTTAATTTTCAATATATTTATAAAAATATATTTTTTATAATTAACATAATTACAAACTTAGTGCCAAACATATATGAATAAAAGAAAGAATAATTATCAAAACTCAAACAGTAAACACATTAGCAAAAAAACACTAACATCGAAAATATTAGGTATTTTTTATTCTTCTCCACACAAAGAATATAACTACAAACAACTTGCCTCTCTTTTATCGATTTCCGATACGCAACAAAGAAGTATTATATCCAAGATACTTATAGAGCTTGTTAATGCTGGCAGTTTAAAGGAGATTTCTAAAGGGAAATACAAGTTAAAGTCCAAAAAATCATTTATAATTGGGGAAATTGATCTTAATAAAATGGGGAACGCTTTTGTCGTTTCTGATATGATTAGAGATGATGTTTTTGTGTCGTCTGCAAACTTAAACACTGCATTACACCGCGATACTGTCAGAATTAGTCTTTACGCAAAACGAGGTGGTAACAGAATAGAGGGAGAAGTTATTGAGGTAATAAAAAGAGCAACTGATAAATTTGTTGGAACAATTGAAAAAACAGGATCTTATGCTTTTTTAATACCTGATAGTCATAAAATGATGTACGATATTTTTATTCCTGCCGAAGGTCTTAATGGTGTAAAAGATGGCGAAAAAGCCGTTGTACAAATAATAGATTGGCAACAAAAATCGAAAAACCCAAGTGGCAAAGTTATCGAAATACTTGGAAACCCAGGAGATAATGAAGTAGAAATGCACGCAATACTGGCCGAATTTGGATTGCCTTCTAAATTTAGCCCTGAAATAGAAAAAGCAGCAAATAAAATAAAAGAAGATTTTACACAATACGATTACGAAACAAGAAAAGATTTTAGAAACATACTTACTTTTACAATAGACCCCGAAGATGCAAAAGACTTTGATGATGCCATTTCGTTCGAGAAAAAATCTGACGGCACTTATTATATAGGTGTACACATTGCTGATGTGTCTAATTATCTTTTGCCAGGAACAGACTTAGACGAAGAAGCCTACGAAAGAGCAACATCAGTTTATCTTGTCGATCGCGTTGTGCCAATGTTACCCGAAAGATTATCAAATTACTTATGCTCACTTAGACCCAATGAAGATAAATTGTGTTTCTCAATAATATTTGAAATGAATGACAAAGCCGAAGTTATTTCTTATAATATTGAAAAAACCATCATCCGTTCAGACAAAAGACTCTCGTACGAAGATGCACAGCAAACAATAGAGACTGGCAAAGGCGAAATTGCTGATGAACTGATAAAAATTAATGATCTCGCAAAAATACTGCGTAAAAATAGATTTAAAACTGGTGCTTTTAACTTTGAACATGATGAGGTTAAATTTATTCTCGGTGAAAACGCTATTCCAACAGGTGTATATTTTAAAGAGTCAACAGAAGCCAATAATCTTATAGAGGAGTTTATGCTTCTCGCTAACCGAAAGGTTGCCGAATTTATTGGAGGAGCAACCAACCCAAAAGATTTTGTATATCGTATTCATGCAGAACCGAACATGGAAAAACTAGAAAATTTCTCTGGTTTTATTTCACGCTTTGGTTATAGTATTGACACCTCCAATAACATCGCATTATCAAAATCGATGAACGAAATTGTAAGAAACGTAAATGGTAAACCCGAGCAAAATATAATTGAAAATCTTGCAATACGGGCAATGTCAAAAGCGGTTTACACCACAAAAAACATTGGTCATTATGGTCTTTCATTCGACCACTATACTCATTTTACATCTCCAATACGGAGGTATCCCGATATTATGGTTCACAGATTATTGCACGACTATATCAAAAAACTTAAACCTGACACAACAAACCTCGAAGCTAAATGTAAATACTGCTCATATCAAGAGCAACAAGCCGCAATGGCAGAGCGAAGCTCCATAAAATACAAACAAGTTGAATTTTTACAAGATAAAATTGGACAATCGTTCGATGGTGTAATATCAGGAGTAACCGAATGGGGGTTTTTTGTTCAACTAAAAGAAAACGCTTGCGAAGGATTAGTACACATGAGAACATTAAACGACGATTTTTATATTTACGACCAAGAAGATTATTGTATCTATGGTAAATCTAATAATGAAAGATATCAATTAGGAGCAGAAGTAAAAGTAATTATCACAAATGTTAGCTTACCTAAAAAACAAATTGATTTTGAATTGGCTAAAAAACAATAAAAACTTCATCTTATTTTTACTTGTATAATATAATTGCGTATCTTTATAAACTAAACAAAATATTATATGGTTGTGTCATCAGACAAGACAGGAACTTTTATAAAAGGCACTGTTCTTATGCCTCAGGAAGAAATGCTCGAAATAAAAAAAGAGCATAAGAATTTTAAAATTGGTATTTTATCCGACAAAAGTGGTGTTGAACACCGTGTTCCTTTAGCACCACTTGCAGTTGAGCAATTAGTTAACGAAGGTATAGAAGTTTTAATTGAACAAGGAGCAGGGAGTGGTGCAAATTTTAGCGATAGGCAATACTCTGAATATGGAGCTCAAATTATTAGCAAAAAATCGGAAGTCGCAAAGTGTGATATTATATTAAAAGTAATGCCCCTAACAGAAGATGAGATTGAATTACTAAGTGGAAATCAAGTAATCATTACCTCATTACACTCTAATTGTCAAAACAAAGAATATTATACATCACTAATCAAAAAAAGAATAACAGCCATAGCTTTTGATACTATGCAGGACAATCATGGTATAAATCCGATAATGCGTTCGATGAGCGAAATTGCCGGAAGATCATCTATTCTTATTGCAGCAGAGTACATGAGTAATGTACACAATGGCAAAGGCGAAATGCTAGGTGGATTAACAGGAGTTTCTCCAACCGAAGTCGTTATAATAGGTGCAGGAACTGCAGGAACGTATGCTGCTAAAACGGCTTTTGATCTCGGAGCTTTTGTTAAAGTTTTTGATAATTCGTTATCAAATCTCGACAAACTCCAAAAAGACTTAGGAGTAAAAGTTTACACATCTACGATTCACTCAAAAGTACTTAACAATGCACTTAAAACAGCAGATGTTGTTATTGGAGCATTAAGAATTAGGGATATGAAACCCAATATTATTATTACTGAAGACATGGTTAAGCAAATGAAAAACAATTCGGTAATTGTAGATATTAGCATTGATCAAGGAGGTATAGTAGAAACAGCCAAAGCAACAACTCATAAAAACCCTATTTACACAAAACACGGAGTTGTTCACTATTGTGTGCCAAACATTGCTTCAAGAGTTTCTCGCACTGCCTCATATTCGATTAGTAATATTATTGCGGCAGAACTGATGAAAATGCAAGTTTGTGGAGGACTAAATCACTATCTTAAAACCAATCCAGGTGTAAGAACAGGAGTATATCTTTACAATGGAATTTTAACAGACGAGCATATCGGAATTTTACATGGGATTTTCTCAAAAGATATTGATTTGCTTTTAGCTGCAATGTAGTCTTTGCAATAATCTAAGTGCGATACATTGCGACACAATACTAATAACCTGACGAAACTAAAAGAGATTTTTAATATTAAAATCTGGTAATTTCATACAAAATCATAAAAACATTAGTTAATTATAGTTTTTTAAAATTTAAAATTAGTATTTCATGCTTCAAACTGCACGATTCGTAAAATAAACCCCAGAATTCACAAAACAAACAGTTTTTGTGCATTTTTATAATAATACAATGTGTATTTTTGATGATGTGTATTATTTATATTATTTTTAATTAAAATTTATTTATTATGAAATTAGAAAGTTTAAAAGAAGACAAATTTCACGAATTAGCTACAGAAGAAATGGAAGCTATTTGTGGAGGAAGATAGTTTCTTGGCTGGGAAGCAACACATTCAGAAGTAACATTAACATCAATAGATGTTATCGCACCAAATGGAGAGCATATTCATAATGTTGCTGCGACCGGTAAATATGGTAATTATTATGCACTTTGGATTAGTGTTAGTCAAGGGTTCCGTCAAACTGACGAAGTAAACGATTAGTTTTTCTTGAACCTATAAGGTTGATTAAATTCTTTTTAAATATATTATAATTATTAGCTCTTAATCAACCCTGTTTTTAAGTCTTCTTAATAAGATTTCATAAAAGAAAACTTATAAGTTTTTACTATAGAAAAGCAAGATACAAATGAAAAAAACTAAAATCTTTATTACCTTTTTACTGTTGATAATACTTTTTGATTGTAAATCTCAAAACTCAATAGAAGGGCATATTATTGATGGAAATACTGGTAGAGACATATTGTTTGCAAATGTTTACATCAAAGACAAAAAAAATGGAGTAATATCAGATCAAAATGGTTTTTTTAAATTAGATATAAAAAAAGAAAACTATATTGATACTCTTGTAATTTCAGTACTTGGGTATGAAGTCAAAAACATTGCTATTAAGTCATTCCTTGAGTCAAAATCAAAAAAGACTATTCTCCTTTTTGAAAATGAAATAATATTGCCTGAAGTTTCAATTATTTCTTATGAGATTAAAAGAACAAAAATAATTGGAAATTATGCCATAGAACAGCCGGAAGGGAGATATTATATGAGAGCAGGTTCTCATATTGCAGTACACATACCAAACAATAAAAACGAAAAATTATACCTAAAAAATGCTTTATTCTATATTAAAAACGAAGGACATCCAAACACTAAATTTCGTGTTCATGTATATGATGTATGTGATTCTTTTGGTATGCCTGGTAATGACATTTTGCCAGTAAATAAAATTGTATCAGCAATAAAAGGAGAAGCATGGTTAGAAGTGGATTTAACAGTGTATAATATTAAAATACCAGAAAAAGGAGTTTTTGTTGCAATGGAATGGTTGCCTGACTCACAAGAGTTTCCTTATGAAGTGTTTTTCTCAAATGAAGAAAAAGCTTCGATTAATCATGGTCAAATATTGGGAGGTATAATTAATAATAAGAGCATTTTTGGACGAAAAAATGAAAGTAACGCATGGAATAAAAGCTTTTTGGGTGCATGGTATCAGTCTCCAGTAAGTCCTGAATCAAGAACAATTCTTAATCCTGCAATATGTGTAGAAGTGAATGTTGTAAAATAATTAAGTACTTCTTCTTGATATACTTATTGGTTTGTTTTGCTCAATGTATTTACGGACAAAACCTTATTATCAATAATGATTTTAATAATTTAACAGAATTAAGATAGGTTAACAATGGGAAGTATAAAAGTAAAACTCTTGTTTATTGCATGTTTAGTAGTTGCAAGTCTTTGGGGTACTTGTCAAATATCACCACAGTACGACAAAGCTCGTAATTATAATAATTGTATCATAATTAAACCTGTTAAGGCACAATCACTAACGACTTGCAACAGTATTCAGTGGAACTGGCAAAGCTGCGATAATTCTATTGGTTATAGATACAATTTTGAGAACGATTTTCCGACTTCGAGGCCGCTATGCAATCATGTCCTCAGGGATGGAAACTACCAAATTTAGATGAAACAGAACAACTAATGAAATTTGTGGCGGGCACACCTGATGAGTTGTATGATAAATTAGTGGGTCTTGGATCAAGTGGATTTGCCATGAAACTTGGTGGGCATTGTGCCCCAACAAGTAACGAACCATATCGTTTCATCGGAAAACAAGCAGGAATATGGACTTCCAGCGCTGCCGATAAGAATTCAAACCATATAGTTTTCTTTGGAAACACTTTGGGATGCAGGGTAATGAAAGGCAATACTAATTTAAATCATTTTGATAGCATTAGTCAGTTTAAAAATGTAATTGTAGATATTTCATACAATGAAGGCGGAGACGGTGGTGCTACAATGTATCCTCTGCAATTATTATTAGATCAGGACACAATTTTATATTATAGAGAAGAAACTAAAACCAACAATTCGGTAATGAAGGCGAGAGCTACCATTAAATTACATTATTACGAACCCGAAGATGTTCCACAAGATTTTAAAGACAATTATTATCCTTATTATTATAATGAGCATTTTGAGAGGGATACTTTTCTTGGTAAAAGCTTTCCAAATCGAGTCGAAGACAGCCTGCGATACAAAGGGAATGTGCATCTAATAGTAAGCGAACAAACACCTTCAGCAGCTGAAGGATTTACACTGTTATTATCGCAAGGGAAAAAGGTGAAAACTTATGGAAAAAAGACAGTGGGGGCTTTTGGACAGCCTTTAGTAGTATCTTTAAATTCAGGAATTAAAATTCTTATAAATACCACAAGATCCTTCGATTTTGAAGGGAATTATATAACGCAGGGTTATACCCCAGTTTATGATTTTGATTTTAGTGAAATATTAAAAATTTCTGATAATAATGAGAAATTATTGAAACTAATACAAGTAATAGAGTCTTTTGAGTAGTTTTGACTGTAATGTAAACTCAAATTGGTATTATACCAAATAGTATAATAAAAAAAGAGGGCGAAAAAATCGCTCTCTTTTTTTATTATCTATAAGTCCCAAAATTTATTGTCCAGTAAACAAAGCAAATTTTACTTTAGATCCATTTTGAGTACACATATAATACTTGTAATTAAAACCTTTCATTAACTCGGGGATAATTTTATATTTTTTATTCTTTTTTGTAAATAAAGTTGTCCCATGCGCTTTGCCATCAGAGAATATTGACACTACTACTGCCATTCCTTTGCGATCAGGGGCGGTAATGCTTTTATAATTATACCCGTCAAGATTTTGTTGCTCCAGGAGTTTAACATTTTTTTTATGGTCATTATAAAACAAGAATACTTTTTCGCCAACAGCAGTATATGCAACAGAAGAAAACAATTCTCCTTTATAATCATAACTATACTGACTTTTAGGGATACGAGTCATCCACTCCATATTATTTTCGGCACTACAATAAGCAACTAGAACATCATTATATAAGTCATAATAATTATAAATTACCTCTTTTGAACCTGGCACAATAATAGAGTCCACCCAATGATTAAAATGTTCCGCAATAACAACAGAGCCTCCATTAGATAATTGAAGGACATCAAGTAATTTATAATTATACATCTCGTCATAAAATTTCAATAACCTTTCGGATCTAAAAGCAGGAGTTTCGCTTCTAGCAAACATATAATCTGATTGCTTAGAGTTAGATGGCATTTCAAACTCTTTAGTCTGAGTATTTAATTTTTGATGATATATACCTTCAAAATTAGTTTTTCCTTTTCTTACAAGAAAGCCGAATATATCAACATTCTCATCATCATCGAGACCAAAAATTGCATCTACAAGTATGTATTTTTTTCCTTTAACATCGTAATCCTCCACAAGTTTTGTTGTATTATCAAAAACTAATAGTTTATAATCATAAATAAGCACTTTCATTCTTTTTGCTCTACGTGCGTCAGGTTCAATTTTAGCAAGCATATAAATGTTTCCTGTATTTGATATTTCATATTGAATAATCTCAAAAGCTTCATCAACAAGAGGTAGTTTAATCAAATTATTATAAATTTCCTTTAACTCTGCATCGTAAACTTTAAAGAAAAAAGGCTCTTCGTTATATGTTTGGAATGGTCTATTGTAGTGCACAAACATATTTTGTTGATTTGGAGTAAGTTCAACGTTAAAATCTACAATTATATTCTGATTAGTTAATTTACCAATTATTTTAGGTTCTCCAATAATTTGGCCACTTTTATTAACATGCTGAATATACAGAGATTTTTCTTTAATAGTATTATTAACCACTTGAGTAAAGAGGATTAGTTTACTATCTAGATAAAACATTGCAACATAGTCGGCATTTATCCCTCCTACCATCGGCAATATTAATTGATTTGTAGATTCCCGATTCATTGTTGCACCATTAAAAAACTCAAGAAATAAATTATCTTTTGCATCGATTCTAAGAGCATAAAAACCATCAGAGTCAGCACCAATAAGTCTCACATACTCATTCATATCTTCCATAACAATATCGCGGTCGTAACCAAAACTTGCCGAAGCTTGTGAATATGCTATTGCTGTACAAAAAATTGCTGTGATAAATAATAATGTTGTTTTTTTCATAATATGCTGTTTTGTTATTTGTCGCTAATATAGATTTTTTTTTTTACATACTCAAATTATTGTTTTTTATTTGCCAACTGACCACATGCTGCGTTAATGTCTTGTCCTTTCGACTTTCTAAGGGTTACAATTAAATTTTTGGATTTCAAAAAACCCATAAAATCTTCCATTTTTTTATTATCCGAAGGCAAATAAATGTCGGAGTCTCCAAAATTATACTCAATAAGATTAATTTTACATGGAGTTATTTTTGTAAATTGACTCAATTTTTTGGCATCTTTTAAATCATCATTTATATTTTTTAATAAAAGATACTCATAAGTAATTCTTTGTCCAGTTTTTTCGTAAAAATATTTTATAGCATCCCTTAACTCCTCAAGATTATATTTTTTATTTATTGGCATAATCTCACTACGTTTTTTGTCATCAGCAGAATGTAAAGAAATCGACAAATTAAATTTAATTTTATCGTCAGCTAGTTTCATTATTTTTGGAGCAATCCCAGCTGTTGATAATGTAATTCTATGGGGAGAAAAATTTAAATCGTTTGGATTAGTAATGTGTTTTACTGCCTCTAAAGTGTTTTCATAATTTAATAAAGGCTCACCCATCCCCATAATCACAATATTCGACAACAACCTGCCAAATAATTTTTCACATGCTTTGTTCAATTCAAAAACCTGTCCAAAAATTTCACCGACGCTTAAGTTTCGTATAAAACCCATTTTCCCTGTTGAACAAAAAGAACAATTTAAAGGGCAACCCGCCTGTGTTGAAATACATGCTGTAACTCTGTCTCTACTTGGGATTAACACCCCCTCAAAAAGTTTATCATCAATAGAACTAAATAAAATTTTTGTTGTTTTATCATTTGAACGAGCTGTAGATACAATTTTAATATTATCGAAATAAAAAGCTTCTTTTAATTTTTCTCTAAACTGTTTTGGCAAATCACTCATAGATTTAAAATCCTTTACTCCTTTATGCCATAGCCAGTATGATATTTGACCTGCACGAAACTTTTGCTGCTTATTCTTTTTACAAAACTCAACAAGCTTTTCAAAATTTACATCTCGCACACATTCTTTTTCCATAAATTAAGAGACCAGTTCTACGATACACCTAAATAATATTATTAAAGGTATTATTTTACAAAAATAAGAAAAACAATTGATACCTGGATATATCTGCACAAATTTTAACATTAATAAAAGTAAAAAACATATTGTACATTAAAAAAAACATTATATTTGCAACTTGAAAAGCCCGGGTGGCGGAATTGGTAGACGCGCTGGTCTCAAACACCAGTTCCTTTTTTGGAGTGCCGGTTCGACCCCGGCTCCGGGTACTCCCCCTCTTTAGAGGGGTTTTTTATAAAAAACAAGTATGGTAAATATAAAGTCTGACAAAAAACAAAAACAGTTTGATAAGCACTATTTAGAAATGGCTGTTATTTGGGCAAAAAACTCATATTGTAAACGTCGTCAAGTAGGTGCACTTATCGTTAAAGATAGAATGATAATCTCTGACGGATATAATGGAACCCCATCAGGATTTGAAAATGAATGCGAAGATGAAAACTATATTACCAAGCCTTATGTTCTTCATGCTGAAGCAAATGCAATTACTAAAGTCGCAAAATCAGGCAACAGCTCAAGTGGTGCAACACTTTACGTAACAACATCTCCTTGTATAGAATGTGCAAAACTTATTATTCAAGCTGGAATTATCAGAGTTGTTTATTTAAATAAATATAACAATACCGAAGGATTAGATTTACTAAAAAGAGCAGGTGTTGAGATCATCAACTTTAAAGACGATGAATAAATATAAAAACACAAAGTTAAATATTGTTTTACCACTGATAATTGCTGTTTCAATTGTTATTGGGATTATTATTGCCGAATTTTTAAACAAAAATAACAACTCACAAGGTATCTTAATTTCTTATCCAAAAGATAAATTAAATATTGTTGTAGATTATGTTGCAAACGAATATGTCGATAAAGTTGACCGTAATCGACTCGCCGAAATAGCTATCCCCAAATTTTTAGAAACTCTAGATCCACACAGTTTATATTTTACTGCTGAAGAAGCAAAAATAGTTGAAGAAGAATTAAAAGGTGAGTTTAGTGGAATTGGAGTGCAGTTTAATATTTTTAAAGACACTGTGTTAGTTGTTAATGTTATTGAAGGAGGGCCGTCTGAAAAATATGGAGTAAAAAACGGAGATAGAATTATAATGGTAAATGATTCCCTTATAGCTGGCATTGGGATAAAAAACGATCAAGTGATGTCATTGTTAAAAGGAACTTCGGGCTCAACAGTTGAGTTAAAACTATTACGACGTGAAGAAAAACAACCTATTAAGTGTAATATAGTAAGAGGAAATATCCCATTAAGGAGCATTGAGGGATTTTATATTATCGATAAAAATATTGGATATATAAAAATAAGCACTTTCTCTCTTAACACTCATAATCAGTTTATTGATGCTGTTTTTCAAATGAGAAAAAAAGGAATTAAATCAATTATTCTTGATTTAAGGAACAATTCGGGAGGATACCTTAATTCTGCAACAGATATTACAGATGAGTTTTTTGAAAGCGGTAAAACTTTAGTTTATACACAAGGAAATGCAAGACCTAAGAATATAATTCAGTCAACCAAAAAACGCAATGCTTGTCTGGATTTAGAGATTATTGTTTTAATAGATGAGTTTTCAGCTTCTGCATCAGAAATTATTGCTGGAGCAATTCAAGATAACGATCGCGGTTTTATAATCGGACGCCGTTCCTATGGCAAAGGGCTTGTACAAGAATCGACAACATTTGACGATGGTTCAATTATACGTCTAACAACCGCAAGATATTATACTCCATCAGGACGTTGTATTCAAAAATCTTACGAAAATGGTCTTGACGAGTATTATTCGGATATATACAATCGATATATTAACGGCGAATTTCTTCAAGAAGATAGCATAAAACAAATTGACTCATTAATTTATTACACTGAAAATGGCAGAGCTGTTTATGGTGGTGGAGGAATTATGCCAGATATTTTCATCCCTATTGATACATCTGGATATACTAAGTTATATGCCGAAATCAACAAATCTAATTTGGAGTATTATTTCTCAATTGAGTTTGTTGATAAAAATAGAGCCATTTTAGAAAAAATCACTACTCTATCAGAATTAAAAAATTACTTAAAACTCCAAAATATTAATAATCAATTTTGGCAATATGCTGCACAAAACGGCATAAATGCAGAATCGAAAGATCTTGCTATTTCAGGGGAATATATCGAAAACAGCGTATCTGCGTACATTACAAGACAAGTATTAGGGGATGATGAGTTTTATGAAATCGCAAATAAATATGATATTGCTTTAGATTCTGCCGTTAATATTATCAAATCGAAACGAAAAATTTATTAACCTACCTCTGCAAAAACAGAGTTTAGGAGCTTACATTTTAAAGACTAGGCCTATGTTTATCGTTTTCGTCAAGAACAATATTTAAGTACGATTTATATCTCCACCAAGCAATTTTACCATCTTCAACAGCATCTTTAACAGCACATTCTGGCTCATTAATATGAGTACAATTATAGTATTTACAATCCTTTGAAATTTTAAATATTTCGGGAAAATAGTGATATATCTCTTCGTTTTTTAATTCAATAATACCAAATGCTTTTATTCCAGGAGAGTCGATAATCCATGCATTAAAAGGTAAATAGTGCATTTTAGCATAGGTTGTTGTATGTTTTCCTGTATTATGAGCTTCGGAGATATCACCAATTTTTAAGTTCATATCAGGAGAGACTGTATTTATTAAAGCAGTTTTTCCAACACCGCTATGACCAGCAATCAGGCTTGTTTTATTTTTTAAAGCATTGCGTAATTCTTCAATTCCAAGTTTATTAATTATCGAAGTTGCAATCACTTGATATCCAATTTCATTATAAGTTGCCATTAACTCAGCAATTTGAGGATACTCATCTTCGGAGTATATATCAGCTTTATTAAAGACAATAATTGTTGGAATACTGTATGCTTCGGCAGAGACAAGAAATCTATCTAAAAATATTGTTGTTGTATGCGGGTTTCGTAGAGTAAACACAAACACTACCTGATCAATATTAGCAGCCAATATATGGCTTTGTTTTGATAAATTTGTAGATCTTCGGATTATACAATTTTTTCGTGGTAATATTTTAGTTATCACTCCAGTATTTTCATCCGACATTTCAATTTTCACATTATCTCCTACTGCAACAGGATTTGTACTGCGATAGCCTTTAAGTCTAAGCTTCCCTCTAATACTACACACCAATTCTTCGGACCTAGTTTTCACGACATATCCTAATCCTGTTGACTGTATAACTTTTCCTGTAATCATATAATAACGGCAAATATAATTGATTTATGGCAATATCGATTAATTTTCAGATTTATCCTACATTATTACTTTTTTGAATTGCGTTTACGTAATTCACTATTTACGGTTTTTTTATTCGATAATATCCATTCTTATAATGTCCGATTTACTCACAATGGAATTTTAACCCGCATTATTACCTTCGGTGAGGGCTAAAGCCGTTCACCGCTTTTTGTAAAATATGTAAGTAAATGTCAGATTGTCAAACACTTATATTGTTTATCAAAAGTCATTAATGCACCCAAATTTTGGTACTGCTTGCGATTGTCTTTGTGCATCTACTGCGTTGCTAACTTATTGAACCTTTAGCTCACGACCAAAGGGAGTAAATACATTTGTATAACTGTAAAGTTAGGCGCCTTACTTCTCCGTCAGCTGACGGATCAGCACATAGCAATGTATCACGTTATATTTTCATTGCGAATCGATCATCTGTCAGCTGCTGCAACACCCCTTGCTACCAATACTTCGCAAGAGCAAAAGCCAATTAACAGGTTAAACAATCCTAATCGTCATGACTACTAATTATTTCATCTTTTTGATATTTAAAAGCTTCGGCGACATTAATTATATGGTCTCCAATAATTTCACATATTGTAATCATATCTATATAAACAACACTTGAGTTATAAGTATATTTATTATTGAGAAGATCTTTTTTATTCTGCTTTTTAAATTGAGTTCTCAAATCATTGATTTTGCTTTCTATCTCAATAATTTCGTCTATATTAATTTTATCAGAATTAAAATCTCCAAGAAAATCTATAGTCAGCTGAAAGTTTCTATCAAGTAGTGCAAATAATTTTTGGATATTACTTCGCTGTTCAGGAGTAAACCAAATTTTCTTTCTTTGTTTACGTAATAACACTCGGGACAAGTTAAAGCTTCCGTCTGCAACAGATTCAATATTATCACTAATTTTAAGCAGAGTTCGTATTCTACGAGCACCACTAATACTTAATTCTCCTTCTGAAACATTCGTCAGATAATTTGCAATATCAGCTTCGATATCATCCATTACAAGCTCATTATTACTAATTTTTTCGCCTAATTTTTTCGCTTTTTTATCGTCCGTTTCCGCAAATAGTTTTTTTACCTGCTCAAACATTTTAAATGATTTTTTTCCATATTCAGCGATTTCTCTTCTAGCCTGCAAGATTGACATTTCTGATGTAGATAGCATTCCTGTTTGAATAAATTTTAATCCAAACTCTTCTTCCTCATCTTTTCTACCTCTCACAATTTTCGTAACAAAATTTTCGATAAATTTAACAAACCATATTTGCAAAAGAACATTCGTAATATTAAAAAACGTATGAAATAAAGCTAATGCAACAGGAATTGCCATAACATTAGTAAAAGGAGATCCTTGTCCCACTTCCTCGGTAATACCAGCAATAAGATTAAGCACTGGTCGATATAATAATAAAACCCAAATTACGCCAAAAACATTAAATAACAAGTGTGCCATTGCTGCCCGCTTAGCTGATTTATTTGCAACCATTGCTGCAATATTAGCAGTAATGGTTGTTCCAATATTTTCGCCTAAAATCATTGCAGCGGCCATATCAAAACTTATCCAACCATTATAACACATAACCAATGTCAGTGCCATAGTTGCACTTGACGACTGTATAAGAACAGTAAGTAATGTTCCTATCGTTAAAAATATTAAAATACTTATAAAACCTAAATCAGTATAAGACTGTAAAAAATCAAGTATTTGAGGATTACTATTAATATCGGGAACACTTCCTTTAAGAAGGTCGAGCCCCATAAACAATAAAGCAAATCCCATAATTACTTCGCCCCAGGATTTTCGACTACTTTTTTTAGAAAATATCAACGGGAAACCAACTCCAATTAGAGGCAAAGCAAATACCGATATTTTCACTTTAAAGCCTATTAACGAAATTATCCAAGCAGTAATAGTAGTTCCAATATTAGCTCCCATTATTACTCCTATTGACTCTACAAGAGACAATAACCCAGCATTAACAAAACTAATAACCATAACAGTAGTTGCCGATGATGACTGAATAATAGCGGTAATTAAAACCCCAGTTAAAACACCAAAGACCCTGTTTGATGTCATTGCAGCAAGAATTTTTCGTAATTTATCTCCAGCAACTTTTTGCAAAGCTTCACTCATAAGTTTCATCCCAAAAAGAAACAAAACCAAGGATCCTATAAGAGTCAAAAAATCTAATATGCCATATTCCATATCAATACAATTATCAACCGCAAGTTTAGCTCCTTTAAATTGAACTAATTGATTTTCAATGTTAAATTATTGTAAAATATGAAATTTTAATCAGATGGTAATATAACTCTCATAGCCACTTATATAGTCTCTGCAAAAAAACACCAAATATTGCATTTCTCCGCAGGCTATCTAATCAATCTATCAGGCTATACTCGTTTCTGAAAACGGTCAATCCAAAAGCTAACGAACTCCTTGCTTTTATCAGTTTCCCAAATACTAGTCATCATCATGAGTACTTATTATCTCTTCTTTTTTAAATTTAATAGCCTGAGCTATATTAACAAGATGATCGCCAATAATTTCGCAAATAGTAATAATATCAATATAAATAACACTTGACTCGTAGGTATATTTATTTTTTGTTAAATTAGTATTATTTTGCTTTTTTATTAGTGTACGAAAGTTATCAATTTGGTTTTCTGTTTCCATTATTTCTGAGATATCTACTTTATCTTGTGTCATATCGCACAACATATCAAAAGTTAATATAAAGTTTTTCTCTACCAAGTCGAACATTTGAAAAATATCATCTGTTTGATTAGTAGTAAACCAAATTTTTTTCTTATGTTTTCTATTTAATGCCCTCGAAAGATTATAGCTACCATCAGCGAGCGACTCAATATTATCGCTAATTTTAAGTAAAGTTCTAACCCTTCTTGCCCCATCTATACTAAGCTCCCCTTCCGAAACACTTGTTAAATAATTAGCAATTTCGGCCTCAAGGTCATCCATTATTTGTTCATTTTTCGCTATTTTTTCGCTTAATTTTTTAAATTTCTTCTCTTCTGTTTCTTTAAACAGTTTTCTTGCCTGATTAAACATTTTAAAAGATTTTGCTCCATACTCGCCAATTTCTTTTCTTGCTTGTAACAGCGACAATTCAGAAGTCGAGAGCATTCCAGTTTGAATAAATTTTAAGCCAAACTCTTCTTCCTCATCTTTTTTCTGTCTAACAACTATGTGTAAAGTTTCACCACGTTGTTAATGAATTTATCCCCCTGCTTTTGCTCATGGAGCTTAGCGGAATGAGCAAAAGCAGGGGGATTTGGTTTTAAAATGATAACTTGCTTAATTTTGTAATCACTTA